>DASQFN010000008.1 GCA_035633115.1 Gemmatimonadaceae bacterium
GAGGGCGGGGTATGACTACCGTTGCCCATTGCCCGTTACCCGCTGATATGATTGATTATTCGGCCCTTCGGCTATTCAAGGCACTCATCGCGCTGCTTTTCTGCGCTGTGACGAGTGCCAGCCCGGCATTTGCTCAGATGAGCGAAGTGGACATGGTCGCGATGGCCGCTCACATGGAGATGACTCCTCGTCGTCTCCCGACGACGGCCGATTCAATCCGTGCGATGGGCATCGTCGCCGAGCTCCGGACGGCGGTCGCCAGGTATCGTGATATCAGGGTGGCAGAGGCCGATGGGTTCAAGATGTTCGCCCCGCAGCTCAAGAATCAGCGTGTCTATCATTTCACGAAGAACTTGTGGGCGCTCGAGAATCAATTCCGGTTCAATCCTGGGAAGCCGACGTCACTACTATATAGAAAGGATGATCAGGGGAGGTTCGTCCTGATCGGGGCGATGTACACGGCGCCGAAGCAATATTCGGCGGCCGATCTCGACAAACGAATTCCGACGAGCGTCGCACAGTGGCACAAGCATGTGAACTGGTGTCTGCCGCGCCGGAGGGAGAAGTCGCGCTGGGTGGAGACGAAGAATGGGCGGCCGGTTTTCGGGCCGCTCGGAGTGGCTACGCGCGAGGCGTGCGACGCGGCCGACGGAAGGTTCATGAAAGAGGTGTTCGGATGGATGGTTCACGCCAGCGTCTTCGCCAGCGACGACCCGAAGGTGATCTGGGGCGAGCATCACATGCGCGGTGACGAGATGATGGATCACGGGCACTAGTGGCTATTATTGGGGCCATGTCCCGCGATCTTAATTCAATTCTTTCGCTTGCTCTCGCGGGGCTGAGTGCATGCGCACAGTCCGGCGCGCGCGTTTCATCCCCCGCCGATACGGCCGGCAATTCCGCTCCCGGCTCTGTTGTTAGGGTTGTCGAGCCTGCAACCAGCGAACGGCATTTCGGCTCAATTCGCCAGCTAACCTTCGGCGGTGAGAACGCCGAGGCGTATTTCAGCAATGACGGAAGGTGGCTGACGCTCCAGAGCACGCGCGACGGTCGTCCCTGCGACCAGCAGTACGTGATGCGCGTGGACGGCAGCGGTCTGCGACGCATCTCCGATGGTCGTGGCAAGACGACCTGCGGCTGGTTCTTTCCTGGCGATCAGCGGCTCTTCTTCGCGTCAACCACTGCGCACGACTCAGCGTGTCCGACCAGGCCTGACGCTTCGAAGGGGTACGTCTGGCCGCTCGATCGCTACGACATCTACACGGCGAATCGCGACGGGAGCGACCTCCGTCGACTGACACACTACGACGTCTACACGGCCGAGGGGGTGCTGTCTCCCGATGGACGCCGGATAGTGTTCACGTCGCTCAAGGACGGCGACCTCGAGATCTATACGATGAATGCGGATGGAACCGACGTGCGTCGGCTGACGAACACTCCCGGCTATGATGGTGGTGCATGGTGGTCGCCGGATGGAAAGAAGATCGTGTATCGCGCCAACCACCCCACCGATTCGGCCGAGCTGCGCGCGTATCGGGATCTTCTGGCGCAGCGGCTGGTGAGGCCCGCCAGAGTCGAGCTGTTCGTGATGAACGCGGATGGGTCCGATCAGCGACAGATCACCCGGCTAGGGGGCGCCAACTTTGGGCCTTCGTGGACTCCAGACGGGAAACGGATAATCTTCTCGTCGAACTATAAGGCGCCGCGGAGCGGCAACTTCGATCTATTCGTGGTGAATCCCGACGGTACTGAGCTCGAGCAGATCACTTTCGACGAATCGTTCGACGGATTTCCGATGTTCAGTCCCAATGGAAAGCAGCTCGTCTGGGCGTCGAATCGGCATGCGGCAAAATCGGGCGAGACGAACGTGTTCCTGGCCGATTGGCGTTAGGCAGTCCCCTGAACAGGAGTTTGATCGCATGAACGAAAGCGTCCTGATGATCGTGCTCCGGCTGATTCACATCATCTGCGGAGTTTTCTGGGCGGGGACGGTGATGGCCGTTGCCTGGTTTCTCCTCCCGGCGCAACAGGCAGTTGGACAACCGGGTGCCGTCTTCATGCAGCAGCTGATGTTCCGCCAGCGGCTTCGGGGTTTTGTGCTGGGATCCATGATTCTGACTATTGTCTCTGGTCTCGCGATGTATGCGCGGCTGGTGATGGTGACGGACGGCGCGTGGGCGTCGAGCAGAACGGGAATGGTTCTCGGGATCGGCGCTGTCGCGGGAATCATTGCTGGTGGAATCGGCGGCGGAGTCGTGGGGCGCCTCGGAAAGAAGATGATGGAGCTCAGCGGCGCGATTCAAGCATCAGATGGCCCGCCTACGGAAGCACAAAAGGCGGAGATGGATTCATTGCAGCGAAGGAACCGGAATGCATTCCAGACTGTCGCTGTCCTCCTGCTCATTGCAGTCGCGGCGATGGCCTCAGCACGCTACCTCTGACCCGTTACCCGTTACCCGGAGTGTCGATGTCGACTGAAGAACACAAGGTCTCGGGAAAAGATCTGCTCGACCGCGTGAAGCAGCAGTAAGGCGGAAAGACTTTCCTTGCCCGAGAGCTGCTGCGCTGCGCTATCAGGGCCCCGTGAATTCTCCGAACCCGGCTATCATTGGTGAACGGCCGCGCGAGCGAGCAGATACGCGTGCAGTGCCTGGATCTCATCGTCGGTGAAATGCCTTAACCGGTTCCGCGCGACACTGCTCATCAACTCCAGCTCGCGGCCGCCGAGAGCCTTGCCGGTTCTCATCAGGTGCGTGAACTGTTCGAGGGTGTAACCGGCAGCGATCCGCAGGTCGGGACTACCTCTTTGATCTCCCTCGAGCTTTGTCCCGTGGCATTCGGTGCAGACCGTTCGTGCCAGATAAGCGCCCTCGCTGTTGGCCTCACCGGGGCGCGGTAATGACGCCGAGGCCGCCTCGGCCTCGCGGACTTCGACTACGGTCGGCTTGAACTTTCCGGCAGCGAACATGACACGGCCGCCGAGACGCAGCGTCACGTCGCGGCGCTGGCCCTCAGATGCCGGCAGACTTCGAATGTAGGCGATGATCTTGCCGAGGTCATCGTCCCGAAGGGAGCTGTACATCGCCGAAGGCATTACGACGACGCTTCGCCCGTCCGGTCGGACTCCACGCCGGATGATGCGGCCAAGCTCGGCGTTGGAGTATTCACGTGCCGCAATCGTCAGATCGGGCGAGACCAGGCGTCCCATGAGCGGGTGGTCAATCAACATCCGTCCCTCGAGCTGCGAACCGTGACAGCCCGCGCAGCCGCGGATCTTCGCCAGGCGCATCCCTTCCGCGACTGATGCGGCATCTGTCGGGACGGTGATGTTCGTCGCCGGCTCCGTGTAGGTGCGTCGTATGGCCCGTTCGGAAAGAGCGTAGACGGTGACCACGGCGACAATCACGAGGGCCGCCAGACCGAGCAGGGCGTTTCTGAGCCAGCGAAGGGCGCGCTTCATGGGACCACCGGCTGAGTTTGGGTAAGGAATCGTAGGAGGGCCCGAATATGGGTTTACTTCGCTCGTGCAGCGAGTCTCGATGAGAAGATGAACCTCTTCGCCACTTCCTCGCCGCGCGTCGTGAGCATGCTCTCGCACTCCTGGAACGGGTGAACAACGCTACCTTCAGGGGCTCAAAGTACTGCACCAGGCACTTTCAAAGATCGAGTAATTCGCGTGGCACCACAGTTCATCTATGTGATGAAGGATCTCCGCAAGGTCGTCCCGCCGTCGCGGGAGATCCTGCGCGGGATCTGGCTCTCTTTTTATCCCGGCGCCAAGATCGGCGTGCTCGGCGCCAACGGTGCGGGCAAGTCCACAGTGCTCCGCATCATGGCAGGGGTGGACCACGACTTTCAGGGTGAGGCGTGGCCGCATGAGGGGACGCGCATCGGCTTCCTGTCGCAGGTGCCCGAGCTCGACTCGTCGAAGAATGTCCGGGAGAATGTCGAGGACGCCGTGAAAGCGCAGCGAGATCTTCTGAAGAAGTTCGAGGAGATCTCGATGAAGTTCGCCGAGCCGATGAGCGATGCGGAGATGGAAAAGCTGATGGACCAGCAGGGGAAGGTGCAGGAGAAGATCGACGCCGCGAATCTCTGGGAGCTCGACCGGAAGATCGAGATCGCGATGGATGCGCTGCGTCTTCCTCCGGCAGATGCCGAGATCGACACGCTCTCGGGAGGTGAGAAGCGGCGGGTCGCATTGTGTCGCACGCTGCTCGAGGAGCCGGACATGCTGTTGCTCGACGAGCCGACGAACCATCTCGACGCCGAGAGTGTGGCGTGGCTCGAGCGGTTTCTGGCTGAATTCCCGGGAACCGTGGTCGCGGTGACGCACGACCGCTACTTCCTCGACAACGTTGCCAAGTGGATTCTGGAGCTGGATCGCGGATATGGAATTCCCTGGGAAGGGAATTACACGTCGTGGCTCGATCAGAAACGGACTCGTCTCGCAACAGAGGAGAAGCAGGCATCAGCTCGGCAGCGCACTCTCGAGCACGAGCTGGAATGGGTGCGGATGTCGCCGAGGGCTCGGCAGTCGAAGAGCAAGGCGAGGATTCAGAAGTACGAGGAGCTGGCGAGCGAAAGCCGAGAGGAGCGAATCGCGCAGAACGAGATCGTGATTCCTCCCGCCCCTCGGCTCGGCAATGACGTTGTGATAGCGGACGGTCTGGCGAAGGCGTACGGAGAAAAGGTGCTGTTCGACGGGCTGTCGTTCGCGCTCCCGCGAGGTGGGATTGTTGGAGTGATCGGGCCCAATGGAGCGGGGAAGACCACGCTGTTCAGGATGATCGTGGGGTCGGAGAAGCCGGATGCCGGCTCGCTACGGGTTGGCGATACGGTGCAGCTTGCGTATGTCGATCAGGATCGTGAGCTGGAGGGCGGCAAGACCGTGTACGATGAGGTCAGTGAGGGGAGTGACACGATCCAGGTGGGCAAGCGCGAGATCAACGCGCGCGGGTATCTCTCGAGCTTCAACTTCAAGGGCGCCGATCAGCAGAAGAAGGTCGCGAATCTTTCGGGTGGTGAGCGCAACCGGCTGCATCTAGCGAAGCTGTTGAAGAGTGGTGGGAATCTGCTGCTCCTCGACGAGCCGACGAACGATCTCGACGTCGATACGCTTCGAGCCCTGGAAGATGCGCTCCTGGATTTCAGCGGATGCGCGGTGGTGATCTCACACGATCGGTGGTTTCTCGACCGCATAGCGACGCACATGCTGGCGTTCGAGGGCGAGAGTGAAGTCGTGTGGTTCGAGGGGAATTACCAGGCGTACAAGGAGGATCTGAAGCGGCGTAAGGGAGTTGACGCCGATCAGCCGCATCGGATCAGGTATAAGAGATTGGTGCGAAGCTAAGGGCACGGCCTCACGGTTGAAATCGCTATGGCTTCTTCAGCTCCATCGTCCAGATGTCGCTCTGGCGGTCACCAATCGTGAAGTAGAAGTTCGTCGAATCAGCGTCGAGCGACGTGCGATAAAACTGTCGGCTCGGGTCGGTGAGATGGAGAACTCTCTTTTCTTCGTCGCCATTCACCGGCGCCTGCCAGATAGAGGAGGTCCCGTCCTTTTCCCGTACCGATACGAAGAGATGCCGCGAGTCCGCGCTCCAGACGGTAGTACCGGCACTCTGGATGACTTTGTTCATCTTCGGAGTAGGAAAGTGCTGCCGTTGTTTCAGGTCGGCAGACAAGATGTGGAGCCCTCCCGGACACTCAGCACATAGAGATCCAGGCGGCCCGCCGTAGGCAATCTTCTTTCCATCCGGCGAAGGTCCGCCAATTCCTCCGCGGAGTACGAATCGAGCCGGCCCCCATCCATTACCGACCCTCTTCACCTCGAAGATCGAATCAGGGTACGTGAAAAATTGAATCGCTTGTCCACCGTTCACCCAGACGGCAGCCAATTCCTCTCTTGGAGTCGCGACAACCGGTTGGACGTTCCCACCCGAGGCATCCATCACATAGACATCCCGATTACCCTTGAGAAGACTATGGAAGGCGATCTGACTGCCGTCAGGTGACCACGCCGGATTGAAATTGTCCACGCCATTGCGCGTGAGCTGCTGAGCTTCGCCCCCGGCAACAGGCACTTTGAAAATGTCCTGGTTGCCGTTGATGTTGGAATCGTAGGCGAGCCACTGCCCGTCCCTGGACACGAAAACCGATTCGATCGTCTGGTTTCCCGTCGTTACCTGTTTGAGGCGCGGCGAGTCGGCGTCTGCTGTCGCAATCGGCGCGGACCATACGTTCGCTATCGCGTTGAACACGCTGTAGGCGAGTGTTTTTCCGGATCTGCCGATCGAGATCGTATGCGCGTTGAGGCCCGTCGTGAGCCGAACCGGCTCGCCACGCGGCGTGAGATCGCCGGCTATCCGCTGCATGTAGATGTCGCGGTTTCCTCCCAGCGAGGACACGAACAGCAGCGCGCCATCGGGTGTCCATACCGGACTTGTATTGAGACGGGTCTCATCGGTTATCCTGACGGGCGCACCCCCGTCGACACGCGTGATCCAGATGGACGACGGGGCGATGTTGCCGATGTTCTCCCCGACGAGGAATTGCGTGTTGTTACGCGTGAAGGCGACGAGCTTGTCGTCTGGTGACCAGGCTGGCGATCCTACTCCATCGCCACTGGCAGTCCCCTGGACCACGCGCTCGTTCTCTCCCGCCGGCCCTGCGATAACGAGTGCGCCAGTGGGGAAATGCGTGCAGGCAACATGATCCCCGGCATTCGAAAAGGCACATCCGTACAAAGAGTCGAGGCCGGGAACCAGAGCGGGAATTCCTCCGAGGGCGGGAACCACATGATTACGTCCCTGTGATCCGTAGAGTATCGCCGACCCGTCGGGCTTCCATTGAGGCAGGAATGCGTCTGTCGTGCTGTCCGTGAGTGCAATCGCGCGTCCACCGCTGAGCTGTCTCACATAGAGGACTTGTCTCTGCGGTGGACCCGCGACGTATGCGACCATGCGTCCGTCGGGGGAGATTGCAGAGTGCACCTCCATTCCCGGAGCATTTGTGAGCTGCCGCGTATTGCTCGCGATGTAGGATTCACCGCCGCGCCGGAAAGCGATTGTACTTGCAATCAGGGCAGTTGCAACGAGTCCAACGATTCCGGCGGCAACCGCGATACGCTGAGGAGTCCACCTGAACGACATGCCTGCAACAGGCTGACTTGGGGCTGTCGCGCCACTCGTCGTCGTGTACGGCTCCAACGCAGCGTGCAGCTCCTCCGCGGATTGCCAGCGGTCCGAGGGATGCTTCTCGAGGCACCTCATGATGGCCGCAGCAAGGCCGGGAGGCAGCTGTGGCCGATGCTGAGTTACCGGCGCAGGAGCCGTAGTTACATGCGCGGACAGCGTCTGCTGCGGATTGAGCCCAGCGAACGGCGTTCTGCCGGAAAGCAGCTCGTATCCGACGACGCCCAGAGCGTAAATGTCGGCGCGTGCATCCACCATCGGGTCAGCAGCCGCCTGCTCCGGCGCCATATAAGCGGGAGTGCCGAGCGCCATTCCCAGCGACGTGAGGGTAGCTCCGGCTGGCGGAGTCTCATCGGTCGCACTGCTCAGGGCCTTGGAGACACCGAAATCCGTGACGAGAGCGTGATTGCGGGAGATGAGAATGTTCTCCGGCTTGATGTCGCGATGCACGACTCCCTGGGAGTGAGCGTAGCTCAAAGCATCGGCAACCTCACGCAAAATCCTCGTCGCTTCCTGCACCGGCAGCTCACCGGTCCGTGTCAGCCGCGTACGCAGGTTCTCCCCGCCGATGAACGGCATCGTGTAGTAGAGAAGATCTCCACGCGCGCCGGCAGCGAGGAGCGGAACTATGTGCGGGTGTTGAAGCCGGGCAGCGAGCTGAATCTCCCTCCGGAAACGATCGGTGTTGATATCGGCGGACAGATTTGGCGGAAGCACCTTGACGACAACCTGCCGGTCGAGCTCCACCTCGGTCGCGACGAACACACGAGACATTCCGCCGCCGCCCAGCTCGCGATCGATGCGATAGGTGGTGCCGAGTATTTCCTGAAGCTGGCTTTGAAGATTGGACGTCAGGTGCTTCTCCTCATTTTCGTGCCCGAATATGGATGCGGGACGCTTGAGCGCCAATAGCGCTATCCGAGCTTCCGAAATTCAGGTGGAAGGGGAGTCCAGCGCACGCGACCCTTGAAATACTTCCACGGTTTAAAGCCGTTTTTCCTGACGAAGTCGCGGTACCGATGATGTCTCAAACGGAACAGTCGATCGGATGATTCGATACGGCGGTGTGGCCAGTCGATGAGAAGCCGCTCCACCTTCCAGAGATTCTTGTCGGACAGCCGCCAGTCATATGGATCGAGAACCCGCAGATCGAGCACAGCGTAACCCTTGATGCGACCGGTGTGATCCACGTATCCCTCTGCATAACTCAATGCGAGTGCGCGTGGAGTTTTGAAAACCGGTTTGCGTCCGTGGAGCCCGGGATCGCGTGAGCGAGCCACCGATCCCCAGCCAGTGCGCGTGCGATACACGAAGATCACGTGGTCGAGCAGATCGATTGATTCGAAGCCGAGTATCAACGGCGGATACCGGTGCTGCTCGAGAACGGTCGCTGTGAAAAGTGCTGCCTCGAGGCAATGGGCCGTTCGTGTGCGAACCACGCCGCGAAATCCACGCATCGTGTAGCCCGCAGGCTCGGTGTTGTACGGGAGGTCGTTCAGCCAACGCTGAACCGCTGCCGGAGTACGAAGCGCGTGGACCAGCCTTCGTTCAGCTGCCGAAAAGGGCAGGCGAGGCGGTTCGACGCGTTCAGAGCTCGGAAGACCGCTCATCCAGGCGTGGGTGATGGGTCGGCTGCGATTGAGTCGCCTACGACGCAAGCCCGTCGAGCGAGGCGGCGATGTCTTCGATCAGTATATCCGCTCCCTCGAGACCGATCGAAAAACGGATCAGCCCGTGCGGAATCCTCTGTGCGTCGAGTGATGCGAGATTGTCGCCCCTGTTCGGTGAGATCACGAGACTCTCGACGCCGCCCCAGCTCACGCCGATGCGAAAGCGCTTCAATCCGTCGATGAAATGACGCACTTCGTCAAACCCACCGTTCGCGAGCTCGAAGCTGAATACTCCCGAATAACCGGTAAGCGATCGCGACGGCACGCCGAACGCCGGATGATTCACCGCACTGACATCAGGTCGATTGCGCAAATACTCGGCGACACGTAACGCATCGGCCTCGTGCTGCTGCATCCGCACCGGCATCGTGCGCAGCCCGCGCAAGACCAGCCACGAATCGAATGGATGCAGTATCCCGCCGTTCAACAGAAACACGCGATAGATCTGCTCCATCAGCTTGACGCTCGTGATCACCGCTCCCGCAACAACGTCGCTGTGCCCGCCGATATACTTGGTGGCCGAGTGCACGACGGTGTCCACGCCGTGCGTGATTGGCTTCTGAAAGAGGGGCGAGGCCCAGCTGTTGTCGATGCACGTGAGTGCGCCATGTTCGCGCGCGATATTCGAGATCGCCGCGACATCTAGTGTACGGAACGTCATAGTGCCTGGACTCTCGAGCCACAACAGCCTCGTGTTCGGCCGCATGGCACTCTGGACATCGTCAGGCTCGATGTCGAGAAGCAGTGTGTGCTCGATTCCAAAGCGCTTCAGATACTTCGCGAGCCTGATCGTCGGACCGTACGTGTGATTGACGAAAAGGATATGGTCGCCGGCGCTCAGCAGTCCCATGATCACAGCGCTCACTGCGGCCATCCCCGACCCGAACGCTTTGCACGACTCACCTCGCTCCAGCGCGGCGAGCTTTTTCTCCAGCACCTCTACAGTGGGATTCTGGCCCCGAGTGTAGACGTAGTTGTGGCTCTCGTCGGCATGGGCAGCTGCCAGGGCGTCGAAGCTCGGAAAAGCGAACAGCGACGTTTGCACGATCGGGGTAGCCATCGGCTCGACACCGGGCCCGCGAGCGGGCTGGTCTTCGAGACAGATCCGGATATCATCTGGCGCGATGTGCATTCGAGCTGGAAGCTGCTATCCACGACCGGCGATTGCCATGGCGCGGATGCACTTGTGCTAGAAGATTTGCCCCATGTCGCTTACCGCCCTGATCAATAACAACCCAATATTTCTCCTGGGCCTGGGGTTCGTGGTGCTGGGAGTTGGCCACTACTGGTGGCGATTCACGCGGGCGAAAAGCACCGCAGAGGAATGGCTGAGGCAACATCACTATCGCGTAAGACAACTTCGTGTCCCGCTGTTCAGCGGAATGAATCTCGCGCCTTCGTGGGTCAGGAACTCGGAGAACGCGTTCACCTTTCGGGCGGTCATCGACGATACGGAGCTGGGAGGCACTGGCACACTCTGCCTGCGGGTATGGATTAACTGGCTCGGAACTGTCTACGACGAAGTCGAAATCGCCTGGGAGCACCAGCCCGATGGGCTGGTGAAGGACGAGCACCCGCTGTTCGAGCGCCTCTTCGATACACAGCTCGCGCTGCTCCAGCGCGTAGCCGACGGGCAGACTGCGTTCTATAGCCCCCGGCGTTCGGAGAATGGCGGGGCGGAGTTTGATCAGATGGTAGAGCACCTCCTCGCGCTGTCCCGCCGCGGATTGATCACCTGCGGCGAGCCTGGGCCGGGCGTGAAAGGCGAGACCCAGTACTCTGACATCTCGAACGTGGCGATCACCAGCAATGGCCAAAGCTTCCTGGCGTCAAAACGGGCCTGATCAATTCGTGCTGGCCTGCCCGATGCAGGAGATGCAAGCTCGGGCATAACAGCCAGCATCCAGAAATCATGAAGGAGATATGAGATGGGAAACGACAGGGAAAAACAGCTTGCGCTGCTGGTTGGAGCGGTACTTGGAGCGGCGCTCATGTTCATTCTCGACCCGGCGCGGGGTGGCAGGCGACGAGCACTGGTCCGCGACAAGTCGCTGAAGGCGCTTCGGAGGGGCGGTGAGGCGATTCACGAGCGAACCGAAGACATCGGCAACCGCCTCACGGGGGCAGTAGCCGAGCTGCGAGGCAGAGGCGGCTCACCGCCGACGGATCAGCAGCTTGCCGAACGGGTGCGTGCAGAGCTTGGGCACAAGGTGGAACACGCGAAGGCTATCGAGGTGTTCGCCGAAGACGGGCACGTTACGCTGCGTGGCGACGTGCTGCGTGAAGAGCTCGATGACGTACTGAGCGCGGTTCGCGGAGTGCACGGCGTTGCGAAAGTCCGCAGCGAGATGAGCGTGCGGGCCACGCCCGGAGACATCCCGTCCCTGCAGAGCTGAAAACGCTCTAGTGAATCAGGGGTACAGCCGCGCGATGGCTAGCGCTGTCTCATACGGGGCCGGGTCGTCCCGGTTGGTGAGGATCACTACGGTCAACCGCCGGCCCGGATAACGCACGATCACATTCCGAAATCCCGAAGTCTCTCCGGAGTGCCAGAGCGACTCGCCGGTGATGCGCCATCCGAATCCGTATTTCACGTCCGCCCGATCCGTGTCCGTATGCGGCGTGAACGCGAGCCACCGTGACTCGTCGCTCAGAAGCCTCGAGTCATACAACGCCGCGTCCCACCTGGCCAGATCGTCTATCGATGAATAGATGCCACCGTCGCCGAGCACCGCGCTGGTGAGACTCTGATCCTTCCGCGTCCACTTGCCCTCCTTCTGCGTGTACCCGTACGCACGACTAGGCACGGTGGAAATGCCTTCCTCATACGCGACTGTGTGCGACATGCCGACCGGGATGAAAATCCGCTCGCGAAGAAACGTCGCAAAGCTCTTTCCGGAGACGCGCTCTACGATGAGCGCCAGCAACGTGTACCCGCTGTTGCTGTAACGATAGCTTTTGCCGGGGTTGAAGTAGGTAGTGTCCTGGGACTCGAGTAAATGAAGCACGCCAGAGTCGTGCAGCTGCGCCGTCGTACCGGTCGCCATCACGTCTTCGTAGTCTACGATCCCTGAAGTGTTTGAGAGAAGGTGTTCGATGGTGACTGAATCCACGGCGGAAGGCAGGGACGGCAGCCATTTCTTCACGCGATCATCGAGCGAGAGCTTCCGATCCTCTGCCAGCAGCAGAATCGCGGCGGCCGTGAACTGCTTCGTTACAGACGCGAGCCGGTAGTTGGTCTCCGGTGTCGCTGCAATTCGATCTTCGAGATTCGATTGTCCATATGACCTGCGTATCACGGGCCTTCCGTCGCGGACAACGAGAACCGATGCACCGGGCACATCCCCATCGTACCGCTTCATTAGAACGTCTATCTCATCCACCGAGCGACGGCCTCCCGTTGCGCACCCAGTCAGCATGACAAACACAGCCGGAATTAGCGACGTCGATCGAATGAGAGTGATCACCTGCGGTCACGGGGGGAGGGCGCCGGGTGAGGGGTAGCCGCTAAGCTAGACCGGCGCGAGAATTGTTGCCAGTGAACACAGTCGCAAGATCGGTTTTGCGCTCTGCGCTGGCTGGTGCTGCAATTGGCCTGGTCGTGCTCGGCATCGGCGGCCGCGTCATCATGCGCGTCATAGCGCACTGGGAGGGGAGAGCGCCAGCGTTCACCACCTCGGGAACATTTACGGTCGTGATGATGGGGGCTCTTGCCGGCCTCGCCGCTGGCGTGGCTCACGGACTACTCCGGCGATTCGTCACGCAAACGGCGATCAGACTTCTTGTGTTCGTCGTGCTGTGTGTCGCGTTCACGTATCACGCCGTCAATGCGCTGTTGCCCAGGCCACGTCTTCTGTTTGTTGCGCTGACCCTGGCTTACGTCGCCGTTCTCGAGGTGATCACCTCAAAAGCTCAGGCGTAATCCTGCCGTCATGGTTCGGCCGGGTAGAACGGTGACGTTGTCCGGCTCTCCTTCGAAGCCATTGGTCGCGGATCATCTCAATCCTTTGCTTCCCCAGCTGCGTGTACGATGGCGGTGTCGCCGCGACGCTCGATCTCCGCGCCGAGTGAGAGGCGAATGATCTCCAGCGCTGCTTCCGGCGTTTCGCCTGAGAAAGTCGCTGTGAGATGCCGTCTGGCGAGTGACTCATCGGCGAGGCGCAGCCTTATCCCATACCATCGACGAAATGATTCGGCCACCTCGGACATCGGGGTTTCGCGGAAGACGAGCCGTCGCTGCATCCACGCCAGGTCCTGCTCTGTGGAGGGACGCGTTGCAGCGTTACCGTCAGGCGCGAGAAGAGCGTGCTGTCCGGCTCCGAGAATAACAGCATTCACGTCAGCGGCATTGGCGAGCTTCAGCGAAACGGCTCCATCCCGGACCGTCACGGAAACTCCAGCGCTCGAGTCCGTCCGCACGGCAAAGCTTGTCCCGATATCGGTTATTGTTGCGCCGAGTGCCCGTGTGATGAACGGCGACGACGCGTTGTGAACGACCTCGAAGAACGCTTCGCCGCGAACTTCGACTTCACGTCGTCCCGCACCGTATCCCTTCATGACTGTGACCGAGCTGAGCGGCCCCAGTATCATGTGCGTTCCGTCGGCGAGAGTGAGAGAATCGACTGCGCCAACGCCGGTGGCTATCATCTGAGATGTAGAAACGACCGCCTGAGCAGGGCGATCCGGCCCCCCCGGACCCGGCCTCGACCTCAGGTAGCCAGCAATGCCGATGGCGAAGACCGCGGCAGCGGCAAGTGCCAGTACCGGTACCCGCCAGCGGATTTGTCGTTGATCGGGTTTCCGCCGCTGATCGATTCCAAGGACTTTCGCTTCCGGACGGTGTAACCGCGTCTTTACGTCACGGAGGGCGGCCTCGACGTCGAGATCGCCAGGCGACCCAACGGCTAATCGCTGCATCACCGCACCAAGCTCTGCCACCAATGCCTTGTCTTCAGGCTTTGCCGCTAGACGCTCTTCGAGGAGAGCTCTCTCCTCGGGCGGGCTTTCCCCAGTCAGGTAGCGCGCAAGCGCTTCCCACTCGGCAGGCTGAGCGCCGTGTCCATCGGGCGAGCGAGGGGGAGGGGTATCGGTCATCTACCTAATAAAACACTGGAGGGCGTCGTTACCCTACCGCTGAATGCCGGCTACCTCTCCTGTGGCGGCGCGGGCTTGAGCCCGCGCTCCGCGATCAGGGGATCTACACTCGGCTCCCGTCCGCGAAACGCGCGATACAGGGCAGCCGCCTCCTGTGTGCCACCGCGCGAGAGAATCATATCGCGGAAGCGCTGGCCGTTGGCGCGTGTCAGGCCGCCGTTCTCGACGAACCAGTAATACGCGTCGTGATCAAGCACTTCGCTCCACAGGTAGGCGTAGTAGCTCGACGCGTAGCCGCCGCCCCAGATGTGAGCGAAATACGGTGTGCGATAACGCGGAGGAACCTCGTACATCTCGACGTTGAGGCGTTTGAGCGCCGATGTCTCGAACGCATCCACGTTCTGCTGCGAGGAGCCGGGCGGGAGGGTGTGCCACGCGATGTCGAGCAGTGAGGCTGCGACGTACTCCGTTGTCGCAAAGCCCTGATTGAACGTCCGCGCTTTCTTGACCTTGTCCACAAGCGCTTTAGGCATCGGCTGCCCGGTCTGATAATGCTTCGCGTAATTGGCGAAAACGATCGTATCGAGTGCCCAGTGCTCGTTGATCTGTGAGGGGAACTCGACGAAATCGCGTGGCACGTTCGTCCCGGAGAGCGTCGGATACTGCACCTTCGAGAACATCCCGTGGAGTGCGTGGCCGAATTCATGGAACATCGTCGTCACGTCGCTGAACGTCAGCAACGCGGGTTGGCCGGCAGCGGGCTTTGTGAAGTTGGAGACGTTGAACACAACGGGCTGAGTGCCCATGAGTCCCGACTGATCGACGAAGGTATCCATCCAGGCGCCGCCGCTCTTGTTGTCGCGCTTGAAGAAGTCGGCGTAGAAGAGAGACAGCTGCTTGCCGTCAGCATCGATCACGTCGAAGACACGAACATCAGGATGGTAGACGGGCAGGTCCTTTCGCTCCTTGAAAGTCAGCCCAAACAACTTGTTCGCGGCGAAGAACACGCCGTCTCGCAGAACGCGGTCCAGCTCGAAGTAGGGTTTCAGCTGCGTCTCGTCGAGATCGTACTGTTCCTTGCGGACCTGTTCCGCGTAGTACTGCCAGTCCCACGGCGCGAGCTTGAAGCCGCCTTTCTGCCGGTCGATCAGCGCCTGCATCAGTACCGCTTCCGACCGCGCTTTGGCGGTTGCCGCAGGCGCGATATCCGTCAGCAGCTTCATCGCTGAAGCGGGCGCCTTCGCCATCTGATTGTCGAGCGCGTACGCCGAGTAGGTCGGATAGCCGAGGAGCTTTGCCTTCTCGGCACGGAGCTGCGACTGGCGCTGAATGATACCGCGGGTATCGTTGCTGTCACCGCGCGATGCGCGCTGTGTGGAAGCAACGAAGAGACGCTGACGAACGTCGCGATTCTTGAGCGACGCCTGGGAAGGGTGCTGCGTGGTGTTCTGGAGAGGGATAACCCACTTGCCTGTGAGGCCGCGTGACTTCGCTGCTTCAGCAGCGGCGGCGATCTCGCCCTCGCTCAGCCCGTCGAGGTGAGCGGCGTTGTCGAGTATCAGCGCCCCGGCCTTGGTTGCGGCGAGGAGCTTGTTCTGGAAATTAGTGGAGAGCTTCGCCTCTTCCTGGTTGAGTGCACGGAGCCTCGTTTTGTCGGCTTCGGAAAGCTGGGCGCCGGCGCGAATGAAATTCCTGTGGTACAGCTCCACGAGAAACTTCTGCTCAGCGTTGAAGCCCAGCGTCTCACGACGGTCGTAGATGCTCTTGACATGCTGAAAGAGCTTTTCGTTCAGGTAGATCGCATCGTTGTGGGCGGCGAGCTTCGGTGACACATCTTCCTGAATCCGCTGGAGGATGGAGTCGGTATTTGCGCTCGTTATGGAGTTGAACACTTTCGTGGCTCGCGAGAGGAGTCCTCCGGAGCGCTCCATTGGAATGATCGTGTTTTCGAAGGTTGGCGGACCGGACTGATTGGCGATCGCGTCGATCTCGGCGAGCTGTTGCTTCATTCCTGCTTCGATCGCCGGCTGATAATCAGAGTTCTTGATCCGGTCGAACGGTGGCGCCTGGAAGGGCAGGGTGCTCGGAGCGTAAAACGGATTCGACGCCGGGAGTGCAGCCGAGGCCGGAGGCGTCGCAGATGTCGCAGGCGCCGCAGGTCGCGCCGGGGTCGCTGTGGTATTCGCCGGGGGTGTGGCGGTCGCGCATGCGGCCACCGCCAGTCCACCGGCAATGATCAATAACGATCGATAGATCTCCATGTTTTCATCCTCTGAATGGTGCGCCGCTTCCGATGAGCCGCAGCTCCTAAGCGCAAATGTCGTGCGGGCCTCGGTACCCTCTTGACTCCAGCGTGCGGGAGTGCAGAATCAAGGCTCCAGCCGGCGAAGGTCGGCTTGGCTCTTCCTTCAGCCTCGGGGGTCAGATGCGAGTTGGCGGCCTATTGATTCTAGTGTTTGCGGTGACGGCTTGTTCCAAAACCGATACGCCTGCAGCTGATACTTCCGGTGCAACTGCTACAGCGACTGCACCGGCGAACGACGATGCGGCTAAGGACGCCATCGGGAAGATCCGCTCCGAGTGGATGGCAGCCGCGAACCGGAAGGATTCAGCCGCTGTCGCCGCGTACTACGCCGACGATGCGACTTTTGTCGGCACCGAGACCCCTCTCGCGGAAGGCCGAGCGGCCATTCATAGCGCATTCTCAAGGAGCTTTCCGGTCACCACGCTGGAGAGCATCGATTCCAAGGAGCTGACCGTGAGCGGCGACGTGGCGTACGACTACGGCACGTTCAGGCAGGTTGTCACCATGCCCAACGCACAGCCGCAGACGATCAACGGGCACTACCTGGTCGCATTGAAACGCCAAGGCGACGGATCGTGGAAGATCACGCGC
This sequence comes from Gemmatimonadaceae bacterium, assembly GCA_035633115.1. Lineage (NCBI taxonomy): Bacteria > Pseudomonadati > Gemmatimonadota > Gemmatimonadia > Gemmatimonadales > Gemmatimonadaceae > Gemmatimonadaceae bacterium. The sequence goes on from DASQFN010000008.1 coordinate 16,857, forward strand.
CACGTTGCTACCACACCGCCCGTTCAGCGCTAGCGAAGGAGCCGTGATTAGTAACAGAACGCTACTAATCGCGGAACATTGCATGTGGCGCTCGGTGACCGCAAGATTATCCGGGAGTTTTAGCCAAAGGAGGGAAGGATGTACGTCGCAGTGCAGCACCGGATCGACGATCCGGGAAAGTTCTGGGCGAAAGCGCAGGAACTGGTTCCAAGTCTACCGGATGGAATCCAGCTGCATCACTGCATGCCGACAAAGGACGGCAGGCGAGGGATATGCATCTGGGAGGGCGAGTCGGTGGAAAAGATCAGGACCTACCTCGAGGGTCACATGAGCAGCTTCAGCAACAATGACTACTTCGAGGTGGAGAACAAGGATTCGATCGGCTTGCCCAGCGGTGTAGGAGCAGGAGTGGGAGCAGCCGCAGGAGCGTAGCCCCGCGGCATTCGCTCCTCCTTCCAAGGCGCGGGAGTGTCGTCAACGGCACTCCCGCGTCCCGCGTCAATGGCAATTGATTCGGGCTAAGTGACGTCCCGTCTCGCCGGAGCGAACAACTTCTCGCGCCCCGTCATGTACAGAATCGTTATCAGTATTGCGAACGGGATCAGCGCGAGCAGATCGGCGGCCGGACCGGTGCGCATCGGGTTCGTCTCGGCGAACTCCGCAATCCGCGCATTGAATCCCGCCATCGCGGGAACTCCGGCGAGGAACGCGATGAGAATTCCCGCAATCGCGCCTCCGGCGATGTAACCCGACGCCATCAAAACCCCCGGACTCTTGTCACCCTCGGCGACAAGCTGAAGCTGCGTGAGCCGGGCTCCCGCATGCTTGAGTGCTATCCACTTGTCGACCAGGAAGCGCACAAGCCCGCCGATGAAGATCGGTGCCGATGACGACAGAGGGAGATAGACACCAACCGCGAACGCAAGCGATGGAATGCCCGCCATCTCCAGCACGATGGCGATCATTGCGCCGAGCAGCACGAGACCCCACGGAAGCTTCCCGCCGAGTATTCCCTTGATGATGTAGGACATGAGCGTCGCCTTCGGCGCGTCGAACTTGGGAACGTCCTGGCCGTTGGGCAGCTTCCGGATAGTGCCGTTGATCCCGGGATCGACGAAGTAGACGGGCGTGCCGCTGTCGTCCACCAGGAATTTCTGGGCGTTACCTCCGCTCGGATCCTGACGATGCCAGACGAGATACTCCTTCGTATCGGGCGCGCCGCCTGCCTGGAGTCCCTCGATTCGCTCCCGTCGTGTCAGGCCTGTTACGTCGGCTTTTTCGCCGGCCTGCAGGCGTCCGGCCGACGTTCCCTCGATGGTCATGCCCGCCGGAACGTACACGGAGCCCGCGGAGTTGAGCTTGAGGAGAATCGGGCCGAGGGCGAGAGCAGAGACGGTTGCCCCGATGAGGATGGCTATCTGCTGATACTTCGGTGTCGAACCGACGAGGAATCCGGTCTTGAGGTCCTGCGATGTCGTGCCACCGTTCGAGGCAGCGATGCAGACGATCGCACCAATGGACAGCGCAGTCACGAAATAATTGTTGCCCGTCCATCCAAGGATCACGAAGGTGGCACAAGTCAGAAGCAGGGTCGCGACCGTCATTCCGGAAATCGGATTCGACGACGATCCGATCTCGCCGGTGAGTCGCGACGACACGGTTACGAAAAGGAACCCAAAGAGAACAATCAGCAATGCGGCGGCAATTCGTGCAGCGGCGCCCGTCCCACCGATATACAGGGGATTCGCGAATGCAATCACGACGATGAGCGCGAGCACGCCGATGAGAACGAAGTTGATCGGCAGGTCCCGGTCGGTGCGGAGCTTTGCCGGAGCACCCATGGTTTTCGACGCCGAGTAGTCGCTGATTCCGCCACGGAGTCCGTGCCATATGGTGGGCAGCGAGCGGAAGACGCTGATCAACCCACCCGCTGCGACAGCCCCGGCGCCGATGTAGAGGATGTACGCATTGCGGATATCGGACGGCGACATGTCCTTCACGAGTACCGTGCTTTCCGGCGCGAGCGGCACACTGAGAAACTGGCCGAAGTAGCTGATCATCGGGATCAGTACGAGGTAGGCGAGCACACCGCCGGCGCACATGATCGATGCAATCCGCGGTCCGATGATGTAGCCCACACCGAGAAGCTCCGGTGAGATCTCGGACGAAATCGACGCGTTCCTGAACGGAGCGCCGAAGATCCTTTCGGGTGCTTCCTTCCAGCTCTGAAACGCGACCATCGCAGTCTTGTAGGAGAGCGCGATTCCGAAACCCGTGAAGATCGTCTTGGCACTGGTGCCGGCGCCGAGCTTTTCCTGCTCGCGTTTCGCTTCGGCTGACGCCGCAGCACGTGACTCGGCCGATGCGCCTGCTTTCAACACTTCTGCGCACGCAGTGCCTTCAGGGTATTTGAGAATGCCGTGCTGCGCGACGATGAGCGCCCGGCGCAGCGGAATCATCATCAGGATTCCGAGGAGACCGCCGAGCACAGCAACGAGCATCACACGGGTGATCTCGAGGTCGAATCCGAGGATCAGAATCGCGGGCATGGTGACGCCCACTCCAAATGCGATGGATTCACCCGCCGAGCCCGTAGTCTGAACGATGTTGTGCTCGAGGATGGTCGTGTCGCGTGCGCCCATCTTGGCAAACAGCCGGAACAACGTGATCGAGATGACTGCTACAGGGATGGAGGCGCTGACCGTGAGGCCGACTCGGAGAACGAGGTAGAGCGAAGACGCGCCGAAGATGAGGCCGAGAATTGCGCCGACGATTACGGGAATCGGCGTGAATTCGCGGAGGGTGCTTTCCGGAGGGATGTAGGGGGTGAACGGGGGCGGGCCGTCGGAGACCAGGCCGATTCTATCGGGATATTCCTGGGCGGGTAGACTCATGAGAACGGGCCTCTTCCTCGTGGGTGTTAGGCGCGCGTGATTCTTCGATTCGTTTTAACTGCCATGGCAGGGCAACCGAGCTCCTGACAACCGCGGGATTAATGTACGGCAGAGAGTGGCCGCACGTACTGTGGCGTTGGCCAGGGCTTATCTAACGCCGTGTACCCCGAGAGCTAAGTTTTGATGATTCCCGTTTGACAGCCTACGGCCTCGTGATGACAAGATGACCAAATCGAGATATCGATCTGTCGACGAGACGAAGATAATCGAGACCCTTGAGCGACTGCGAAACCGTATTGGAGAGAGATTTCCAGAGTCGGGCTTGTATCAGGTCAGCGAGGAATTGATCGCTGTTGCAAGGGAAACGTCTGAATGCGTCGAGTACATCCGCTCGCCACACTGGCCGGTTCGCATCGTTACTGGAGCGGCGGTCACCGGAATGGCTGTGGTCGTCTTGCTGGTGGTCACCTGGACGAGCCGCCTTCCTGCGGGCATAAGAGAGCAGGCGGACGCGGTGCAGGTCATCGACGCGACGGCGAGCGCATCGGTCTTCATCGGTCTTGCGATTCTGTTTCTTCTCAGGATTGAGCCGTCACTCAAACGGCGACAGGCACTGAGAGTCGCTCATCAGCTTCGCAGCCTCGCCCATGTCATAGACATGCACCAGCTGACCAAGGATCCGGAGCGCCTGATGTCCCCGGAAATCCCGGATACGTCGTCTTCGCCCGGCCGTACAATGAATGCATCTCAGCTCGGTCGTTATCTCGACTATTGCAGCGAGCTGCTCTCGGTAACGAGCAAGCTTTCGGCGCTTCTCGTTCAATACTTCAACGATCCGGTCCTGCTGGGAGCGGTCAACGAAATCGAAACGCTCACCACGGGGTTGTCGCGCAAGATCTGGCAGAAGATTCAGCTGCTCGACAACGGAAGGATTGCAGCTGGAGCATGAGCGTCGCGATCACTTTCCCGGAGCGTCAGCTAAGTGACGGTATGACACGGCGGCTGTCGCGGGCCGTATCCGTTTGCCTCGTGTTTTCCCTGTGCCTTGCCTCGGGCTGCGCGGCGCAGCCATCTCGCCTCGGCACGATCGACTTTCCAACATCCGGCTCTGCCTCCGCACAGCCGCATTTCATTCGCGGCGTTCTGTTCGTGCACAGCTTCGAGTACGACTCGGCTGCACACGAATTCCGCGTCGCGCAGCGGCTCGACCCCGGGTTCGCGATGGCGTACTGGGGCGAAGCGATGACTTACACTCATCCGGTGTGGGACGAACAGGATGCAGCCGCGGGACGGAAAGCGCTGGCGCGACTCGCTCCGACGCGTGAGGCAAGGAAGGCGCGGGCGCCAACCCCGCGCGAGCAGACGTACCTCGACGCGGTGGAGATTCTTTACAGCGACGGCTCAAAGCCCAGGCGCGACACGCTGTACTCTTCCGCGATGGAGCGGATCGCGAAAGCGTATCCGCCAGACATGGAGGCGCAGGCGTTCCACGCGCTGTCACTTCTCGGGCTGAATCAGGGAATTCGTGACATGCCGACCTACCTGCGCGCGGGAGCGATTGCCGAAGAAGTCTTTCGAAGGAACCCGGATCATCCCGGGGCGGCGCATTACATCATCCACGCGTACGACGATCCGACACATGCGCCCAAGGGGCTGCCCGCCGCACGGGCTTACTCGAAGATCGCGCCCGGCGCCGCGCACGCTCAGCACATGACGACTCACATATTCCTGGCGATGGGTATGTGGGACGATGTCGTGACGCAGAACGAGATTGCTTCGGGTCACCACGACGCGTGGACGGCGAACCATTACACGTTGTGGCTCAACTATGCGTACCTGCAGCAGGGCCGGTATGCCGACGCGCGCAGGATGATCGACATGATTCGGGAGCACATGGGTGCGAAGGTCGGCCGGGGAATGTGGGCGCTGACGGAGATGCGAGCGCGATATGTTGTCGACACGGAGAATTGGGACGTTCCCGCTGCATGGGCGACCGATGTCGACCAGCTGGGCGCCGATGGCCGGGCGGCATGGGCACTGGTCACGGGACTTGGCGCTGCCAGGCGCGGCGATCGCGAAGGAATCACCCGGGCGCTGAAGGCGGAATCGACTGCGCGACTCGTACGTGCTAGCGCTAACGCGGATCCGGCGAGCGACATAGACGAGCTCGAGCTGAAAGCCCTTGCACGGCTGAGCGAGGGCGCGAAGGACGAAGCGGTTGCTTTGATGCGTCAGGCGACCGGGCTGGAAGATGCCATGCCTGTCGATTACGGGCCTCCGGGGCTGTTCAAGCCGACGCATGAGCTCCTTGGGGAGATGCTGCTTCAGATCGGCCGCGCAAAAGAAGCGCAGACGGAATTCCGGCGAGCGCTCACTCTCGCCCCGAAGCGCGCGCGGTCGCTGCTGGGATTGGGACGAGCATCAGTAGCAGCAGGTGATAAGGCCAGTGCATCCGAGGCGCACTCGACTTTGCGCGCGATCTGGCACAAGGCCGACCCGGCGCAGGCAGCGCTCGTGAACAAAGCGCCGATCGGTGAATCGAGCCGGTAACTGTGACCGCTGAATCTTGAAAGTCGAAATCATCGGCGGCGGGCCGGCGGGTCTGTACACGGCGCTGCTTCTCGCGCAGGCGGATGCGTCACATCAGATAACGGTCCTCGAGCGCAATCGAGCCGACGACACGTTCGGCTGGGGAGTGGTCTTCTCCGACCAGACGCTCGAGAACTTCCATGCCGCCGATGAGCCGACGTTTCGCGCGATCACCGACAACTTCGCGCACTGGGACGACATCGATGTCTTCATTCACGGCCGGCGAATTACCTCTGGTGGCCACGGCTTCAGCGGAATCGCTCGCAAGAAGCTGCTCAACATCCTTCAGACGCGTGCCGCCGACCTTGGCGTTCAGCTGCGCTTCTGCGAAAACGCGGATCCCGCGGATCTGACCGGTAGCGCGGATCTGATCGTAGCCGCCGACGGAATCAACAGCGCTATTCGCAAACAATACGCTGAGGCTTTCAAGCCGGACCTCGACGCACGGACCGCTCGCTACGTCTGGTTCGGAACGACGTTTCCCTTCGACGCCTTCACTTTCTACTTCGTAGAGAACGAGCACGGCGTCTTTCAGGCACACTGCTACCGCTTCGATGAGAAGCTCTCGACGTTCATCGTCGAGTGCGACGAGAAGTCGTGGCACTCGGCCGGCTTCGACAAGATGGACACGCCGCAGTCCATCGCCGCCTGCGAGGCGATGTTCGCCGAATGGCTCGATGGTCATCCTCTCATCTCGAACGCCGCGCATCGGGCGAGCTCTCCCTGGACGACCTTTGTCCGCGTCCGGAACGAGCATTGGTTCCATAAGAACATCGTTCTGATTGGTGATGCAGCGCACACCGCACATTTCTCCATTGGCTCGGGGACCAAGCTCGCAATGGAAGATGCCATCGCGTTGGCGCGATGCGTCTCGGAGAGTGCTGCCCTGCCGAATGCGCTCGAGACTTACCAGAACGAGCGGATGACTGAAGCTCTTCGACTCCAGAACGCTGCGCGCAACTCCATGGAATGGTTCGAGCACGTCAAACGTTACGTGCATCTGCCGCCTGAACAGTTTGCTTATAGCCTACTCACTCGAAGTCAGCGGGTGAGTCACGAGAATCTCCGGCTGCGGGATTCGACTTACGTCAGTGAGGTAGAACGATGGTTTGCCTCTCGCGCCTCTATGAAAATGGATCCAACGGATCTGAACGGATCAGAGGCGGGAAGGCTGGACCAAGAGCATCATCCTGCCGGTACCCGCGGCTCGAGATGGACGCGGCCCCGGAAGAGCCCGGACGAGAATCCACCGCCGCCCATGTTCACGCCGTTTCGGCTGCGCGGCATGACGCTCTCCAATCGGATCATCGTATCGCCGATGGACATGTACTCCGCCCGCGACGGCACGCCAAATGATTTTCACCTCGTCCATCTCGGCGCACGATCTATTGGCGGGGCAGCACTCCTCATGACCGAGATGGTTTGTGTTTCCGCCGAAGGGCGGATCTCACTTGGCTGTACCGGGCTGTACTCAGACGAACACCTCACCTGGTGGCGGCGCATTGTGGATTTCGTTCACGAGTACTCCGACGCGAAGATCTGCCTCCAGCTCGGACATTCGGGCCGGAAGGGATCGACATGTCTCCCGTGGGAAGAAGGTGACGACATTCCGATTCCTGAAGGCGGATGGGAGACGATCGGCCCATCGGCTATTCCCTATGCTGTCACCATGCCTGCTCCGCGTGAGATGACGCGGGCCGACATGGAGCGGGTTCGCGACGAGTTTGTGCGCTCGACGCGCATGGCCGTCCGTGCCGGCTTCGACATGATCGAGCTCCACTGCGCGCACGGGTACCTCATGTCGAGCTTTCTGACGCCAGTGAGCAATCATCGCTCGGATGAACACGGCGGCTCCCTGAAGAACCGGCTCAGGTTTCCGCTCGAGGTCTTCACGGCAATGCGCGCGGAGTGGCCGGAGGAAAAACCGATGTCGGTGCGAGTGTCTGCAACTGACTGGGTGGAGGACGGACTCAGCGCCGACGAGTCGGTCGCCATTGCCCAGGCGCTGGTCGATGCAGGCGCGGACATCATTCACGTCTCCACGGGCCAAACGACGACCGAGGCGAAGCCCGTATTCGGCCGACTGTGGCAGACTCCGTACAGCGATCGCATCCGCAACGAGGCACGAGTTCCGACGATCGCCGTTGGCAACATCACCGAAGCCGACCAGGTGAACTCGATCATAGCTGCAGGCCGAGCCGATCTTGTCGCGATCGGCAGACCCCATCTGGCTGATCCCCAGTGGACACTCCATGCTGCTGCGCAGCTGGGCTTCTCGGGGATGCGTTGGCCGGTGCAGTATTACCTTGGCCGAGTGCAGCTGGAGCGTGAGGTGCAGCGGGCGAAGGAAATGGCGGAGAGCGCAACTACGACACGGAAAGCATAGATCCATGGCCGAAGGAGGGGCAGGAGCGACGCAAAAACCGGCGCCGAAAAAGGGCCGAGCTACGACCAGAGACCGTGACTGCTACCTCGAGGGGCAGCACGCTGTCGTCACAGGAGCAAGCCGGGGCATTGGAGCTGCAATCGCGGCTGCACTCGCCCGTCGGGGCGCGAGCCTGACGCTGATGTCCCGCTCCGTCGCCAAAATGGAGCGAAAAGCAGAGATTATTCGGACCGACTGCGGCGCGACCGTCACCGTGGCTGAGTGTGACGTCACCGATGACATGTCCGTGCGGGCTGCTTTCAAGGGAGCCGTCGCAGCGAACGGACCGATACGTCTGCTGATCAACAACGCCGGGGCCGCGGACGGTGCGCCATTCGCCAAAATGACGCGTGACATCTGGGACAGGATGATCGCGGTCAATCTGACGAGCATCTATGCGTGCAGCGCGGAGGTGATTCCGGGCATGCTGGCCGCAAAGCAGGGCCGAATCGTGAACATCGCGTCCACGGCCGGTCTCCGTGGATACAAGACGATGACCGCGTACTGTGCGGCAAAGCACGGCGTCGTGGGGTTGACTCGCGCACTGGCGCTCGAGACGGCGAAACATGGCATCACCGTGAACGCTGTTTGTCCCGGCTACACCGACACGCAGCTGACCGACGGCTCAGTCGAGAAGCTGGCCGAGGTGTTCAAGACTACTAAGGAGGAGGCGCGGGCAATGCTCGTGCGGACGATTCCGCGCGGATCACTCATCCGGCCTGAGGAAGTCGCGAGTGCGGTGTCGTGGCTGTGCAGCCCGGAGGCCAGCGCGGTCACGGGAATTGCGCTTCCGATTGCCGGAGGGGAGATCGTTTGACGCCGACAATTGCCGCCGCCACGCTGCAGCCGAAGCATTTTGCGTGGGAAGTTGCGGATGGGATTGCCACGATCACGCTCAACCGTCCGGAGCGAAAAAATCCGCTGACGCTCGAGTCGTACCGCGAGCTCACCGACACGTTTCTTGCGCTGCAGCACGTAAACGATGTTCGCGTGGTGGTGATCACCGGCGCCGGCGGGAACTTCTGCAGCGGTGGCGACGTGCACGACATAATCGGGCGGCTCGTCGAGATGAAGCAGGCGGGCGACCGGCGCGGACTGCTCGCGTTTACGCAGATGACCGGAGATCTCGTGAAGGCAATGCGTGCTTGCCCGCAGCCTATTGTCGCGGCGGTCGATGGAGTTTGCGTCGGCGCGGGTGCGATCCTCGCAATGGCCAGCGACCTTCGCTACGGCACCACGCGCAGCAAAGTCGCGTTCCTTTTCGTCAGAGTCGGGCTCTCCGGTGCCGACATGGGCGCGTGCGCGATACTTCCGCGAATCATCGGCTTTGGTCGCGCAGCCGAGCTGCTGTACCTCGGTCGAACGATGACTGGAGATGAGGCCGAGCGGTGGGGCTTCTATAATAGGGTATGCGCGCCCGAAGACCTCCTCGGCGACGCACTCGAGCTCGCTACCACGCTTGCCAGCGGACCGACCGCCGCACATGCGATCACGAAGCGCTGCCTGCACGACGAGTGGTCGATGAAAATCGACGAAGCGCTCGACTACGAGGCGCAGCTGCAGGCGCAGTGCATGATGACTGAGGATTTCGAGCGGGCGTACCACGCGTTCATCGTCAAGAAAAAGCCGGTGTTCGAGGGAAATTGAGAGTGGATTCAGGAACGCTCGACTGGCCTTTCTTTTCGGATGCACACCGTGAGCTCGCTGCAACGCTGGATGACTGGGCGCGCCGGGAGATAACCGACGGCATTACGAGTAGCTCGAGCAGTGTCGACGCCGCGTGCCGTGCGGTTGTGAGAAAGCTCGGCGCGGCAGGCTGGCTGCGATACACCGTTCCTGCGGCCTACGGCGGCGCTCACGAGAAGCTCGATGTCCGATCACTGTGCATTGCACGCGAGACGCTCGCCCGCATCTCCGGACTCGCGGATATCGCGTTCGCGATGCAGGGGCTCGGCGCCGGCCCGATCACGCTGTTCGGGTCGGATGCACTGAAGGAGCGATACCTGCGTCGTGTCGGAGCGGGTGAAGCGATTGCCGCATTCGCTATCTCCGAGAGGGAAGCAGGCTCCGACATCGCGGCGATGCAGACCACAGCCCGTCTCGACGGAAACAATTACGTGATCGACGGTGAGAAAACGTGGATCTCGAACGGAGGAATCGCGGATTTCTATGTGGTCTTCTGCCGCCTCGAGTCGGAGAAGACACCCGCATCACGGCGAAAGCCCAAGGATCCGCAGATGCAGGAGCCTTCGCCGGAAGTTAGGCGCGCCCGGCCGGAGTTCATCGCGCTCGTTGTCGGGCCTGGTGATTCCGGATTCTCCATTGCCGAGCGAATCGAGACGCTCGCGCCTCATCCGCTGGCCCGGATTCGGTTCGAGAATTGCCGCGTTCCCGCCGATCGTGTGGTTGGGGAACCGGGGAAAGGTCTCAAGGTTGCGCTGGCTACGCTCGATGTGTTCCGGTCGACGGTTGGCGCGGCAGCGCTGGGCTTCGCGCGACGCGCGCTGGATGAGGCCCTCGCTCATGTGTCCGAGAGAAAACTATTCGGTCAGGCGCTCAGGGATTTTCAGCTCACACAGGCTCGCATCGCGCGGATGGCGACTTCAATCGACGCAAGTGCGCTGCTCGTCTATCGCGCGGCATGGGCGCGGGACAACGGTGCGCCGCGCATTACGCGAGAGGCGGCAATGGCGAAGATGTACGCAACCGAGGCGGCCCAGCGCGTGATAGACGATGCTCTTCAGCTACTCGGCGGGCGGGGCGTCGTCGCCGGTCATCCTGTGGAGCAGCTCTACCGTGAGATTCGCTCGCTGAGGATATACGAGGGGACGACTGAGGTGCAGCAGCTGGTGATCGCGAGCCAGGTGCTCGACGCGTACGCGAAGCAGGAAACGGCCGGTGGCTGAGGCGGGTGTTGCGACGGGGCACGTCGATACGTTCTGTGCCGACCGTCTGCCACCCAGGGACCTTTGGCCGGTGCGCGATTTGACCGGAATACCAGAGCTCGCGTACTCCGAGCGCCTGAATGCTGCTGCCAGGCTTCTCGATCGGATGGTCGAATCCGGAAACGGTGACCGACCGGTGTTCCGGTTTCCCGACGGCACATGGACGTACCGCGAGCTGATGGAAACCGCGAACAGGATCGCGCAAGTGCTGGTGGATGACCTCGGAGTCGTTCCGGGGAATCGCGTTCTGCTCCGCGCTCCGAACACCCCGATGCTCGCCGCGTGCTGGTTTGCCGTTCTAAAGGCGGGCGGGGTGGTCGTGTGCACGATGCCGTTGCTGCGCGAGCGCGAGATTCGCTATCTCGCCGACAAAGCGGAAATCAAGCTAGCGCTCACGGACGCCCGCATTGCGGCCGAGTGTGAGGATGGATTCAGGACGCGTAAGGATGGGTCGGCTCGCGGAGGCGCGCGCGTCGTCCATTTCACCAACGGAGTGGCTGAGGGTACGCAGCCCGAGAGTCTCGAATCACTGATGCGTTACAAGCCCGCGACTTTCGAGAATTGCGATACGGCAGCAGAGGACATCGCGATCATCGCGTTCACTTCGGGGACGACGGGTGAAGGGAAGGGAACGATGCATTCCCACCGCGACATCATGGCGATCACGGACTGCTTTCCGCGTTACGTGTTGAAGCCTTCTGCCGATGATCTCTTCTGTGGCTCGCCGCCGCTGGCGTTCACCTATGCGTTGGGAGGGTTGCTGCTCTTCCCGATGCGCTTTGGCGCATGTTCGCTGCTTCTTGAGCAGGCAACACCGCCGAATCTCGTCAAGGCGATTGCCGAGTATCGGCCGACGGTTTGTTTCACAGCACCTACGGCGTACCGGGCGATGAGCGGAATGCTCGCGGAGCACGACGTAACGAGTCTCAGAAAATGCGTTTCGGCGGGTGAGACGCTGCCTCTGAGCGTTTATGAGGCGTGGCTCGAGGCGACGGGGTTGAAGATCATCGACGGGATCGGCGCGACGGAGATGCTTCACATCTTCATCAGTGCGTCGGGCGATGACATAAGACCGGGTTCGACGGGCAAGGTAGTTCCCGGATATCAGGCGAAGGTAATTGACGATGACGGCAATGATGCGCCTGCCGGCTCGGTGGGGCGGCTTGCCGTGCGGGGGCCAACCGGTTGCCGGTACCTCGACAGCATCGAGCAGCAGCGGAAATACGTCGAGAACGGCTGGAATCTCACGGGCGATTCATACAAGCTCGACTCCGATGGATATTTCTGGTATCAGGCGCGCACTGACGACATGATCATCTCGGGTGGATACAACATCGCGGGTCCGGAAGTGGAGAACGTATTGCTGGAGCATTCGGCTGTTCTCGAGTGCGCAGTAATCGGAGAGCCGGATGAGGAGCGCGGTCACGTGGTGAAGGCGGTGATCGTTCTCAAGCCTGAGACGTCGCCGGACGATTCCTTGAAGAAGGAGCTCCAGGATTTCGTCAAGGCGAGGATCGCGCCCTACAAGTATCCGAGGCGGGTGGAGTTTGCTTCGGCCTTACCGCGGACTGCGACCGGAAAGCTCCAGCGCTATCGGTTGAGAGAGGAAGGAGGAAGCAAGTGAGCCTCACGCCGGGAAGTGATGCGAAGCTTCTGTTGCCGGAGGGGTGGGCGCATCCAAGTGGGTACAGTCACGGCCTGTCGGTTTCGGGTCGCATCATTGTCATCGCGGGCCAGATCGGGTGGAATCCGGCGACAGCTGAGTTCGAGAGCGATGATTTCACAGCGCAGGTGCGTCAGGCGTTGAGCAACGTCGTCGCGGTTCTCGGCGAGGCGGGAGCGCCACCGAATCGTCTCGTTCGGCTGACGTGGTTCATCACTGATCGGGCTGCTTACCTCGCGTCGCGTCGGGAAATCGGCGCCGTTTATCGGGAGCTGATTGGGAAGCATTACCCGCCCATGTCGATCGTTGTCGTTAGTGCGTTGATCGAGGAACGGGCTAAGGTCGAGATTGAAGCCACTGCCGTAATTCCTGAATAGCCTGCGGAGTGCGAGCTAAGCTGCGGGCTGCGGCACGACACCGCGGACTGCGGACCAAACTGCGGACTGCGGACCAAACTGCGAAGTGCGCAGCGACGACTTATGGTCGTGTCCTCCTGATTCCGGCGGCCGCCAGAGAGCCAAGAATGCACGCTGCAGCCATCGCTGATCCGAACCATCCGGGCCAGTTATTCGGCTTCGAGAAGCCAGATAGAACTATGATGGCAAGCAGAGCTCCCAGAGCGACCGCGTGAAGCTCGCGTCGTCCGCGTCCGATTCGCATGCTTACCTTGGAGCCGGCAAAAGTACCGACGGCAGCCAGCATCAGGTGGACCAAAAGATCCGCCCCAGTCGGCGGTCCACCGGGACTTCCCAACGGAATACCGTGCATCGCCAGCAGCGCTATCACGGCGCCAACCCAGTAGACGATACTCGCGACCGCTGTGCCGACGACCAGAGCTGCGATGCTTCTCACAAAAACACCAGGCTCATTCAAGATCCGCGACCATTATAACCGGATATACCACCAGAAAGCATTCGAGCTGTAAGCAGTGCCACGGCTCACTCGGAAGTACTCTGGCTCTGTCGCTTCAGCAAGACGTGCTTCGACGAGGAAAGTGGTCGTACCTGGCGATCAGCGTGGTGAGCAAGCCAGGCGGCTCGGGCACGCCGAGTCGACTCCACGCGTCTCGCCAGGCTGCGCGCCCCTCATTCACTCGTCACCAGCTACTCGCCGCCTACGAAAGCCACGAACATCAGCCGGGTAGCTTGGCGGCGAGTATCTCCACCTTGTCGATCATCGGCGGAGTCAGCAGCAGCTCCGACGCGTTTGCCATCAACGCAGCGGCGACTCTTCCAGCGAGATGTGCATCACGGCCAGCGTCATCAGGAAACGTGTCGAAGATCCCGTACGTCGACGGGCCAAGCTTGAGAGCGTACCACGTAATCGTTGCGGGCTCCTCCTGCACGATCGACAAGCCGTCCTTGAGAAAACTCGCAACGGCCTCTTCTTTACCCGGCTTCGCATCGAGCCGCACCATCAATGCAGTGCGGACGTTTGTCGTATTCGTGGACGCCATATTATCCTCTCGGTGGTTGGGTGGTTGAGGGCCTCTCTGTGTGGCTTGATCCCAAGGTGCCGACGCACACGCAGTTATGTTATCCCGCCCCTTAAAAAACGCTAGCGTCGCCCCAGCCGTACGCCTACCTTCGCAATCCCTCTCGTGCCGATAGCGCTGACGCTCACCCGGACCCGGTCCCTTCTGCTGGCGCTGCCGCTGCTGCTGCCGGCCGCTTCCGCCGCGCAGGCAATTCCGCGAGCCCCGGACGCAGCCGCGATTCGCTCGGCGGCGCGCAGTTATCGAGCCGCGAACGAATCAGCCATCCTGCACGAGTTCAGCGATTTCCTCGCAATTCCAAATCTCGCCAGCGACGCAGTCAACATCCGCCGCAATGCCAACTACCTGGTCGCAATGCTCGAGCGCCGCGGAGTGCGCGCCAGGCTGCTCGAGGTCGCGGGGTCACCACCCGCGGTACTAGGCGAGCTTACCACTCCTGCCGCCAAACGAACGCTGGTGCTTTACGCGCATTACGACGGGCAGCCTGTAGATCCGTCGCAATGGGCGACTCCACCCTGGACGCCCACGCTCCGCAGCAAGTCGCTCGCCGAGGGTGGCTTTGTAATTCCAATGCCCGGGGATGGACGTCCGAGGGTGAGCGGTGAAGCCCGCATCTACGCGCGATCGGCGGGAGACGACAAAGCGAGCATCCAGGCTATGCTCTCGGCGCTCGACGCAATGCGCGCGGCGCGACTCAGCCCTTCTGTCAACCTCAAATTCTTCTTCGACGGAGAAGAGGAAGCGGGGTCACCTCACCTGCGGCAGATGCTCGAGCGTCACCGTGATGCTCTCAAGGGCGACGCATGGCTCTTCTGCGATGGGCCAAATCACCAGAGTGGCAAGCAGCAGGTGCAGCTCGGAGTTCGTGGAATCACCGGACTCGAAGTGACCGTGTACGGACCAACGCGAGCACTTCACAGCGGACATTATGGCAACTGGGCGCCCAACCCCGGCGCGATGATCGCCAGCCTCATCGCGAGCATGCGCGACGACAATGGCCGCATCAGGATCGCCGGTTTTTACGACGACGTGAAGTCGATCACCCCGAGTGAGCGCAGAGCGATCACGGCCGTTCCGCCTGTCGATGCAACGCTGCGTCGGTCGCTTGGCCTGGCCGCAACCGAAGCGAGAAACGCTCCACTTGCTGAACGAATCATGCTGCCTGCGATCAACGTGCGTGGGATGCGAGTCGGCGCGGTGGGTGACCAGGCCGCAAACGTCATCTCCACCGAGGCGCAGGCGTCGTTCGATTTCCGCCTCGTGCCCAATCAAACGCCCGAGCGCGTCCGGCAGCTCGTGAACGCGCACATCATCCGTCAGGGATACTTCGTCACGTCCGACAGCGTGACAACGGCGATGCGGCTCTCTCATCCGAAAATCGCGCGAGTTCGCTGGGGTAGCGGCGGATATCCGGCGACCCGGGCATCGACGGACCAGCCATTCGTGCGGGCCGTAGTGCGCGCCGTCGGCGACGGTGCGGGCACTCCACCACTGCTGCTTCCTACAATGGGCGGCAGCCTGCCGCTCTATGTGTTCGAGCAGGTGTTACGAGTACCGGTGATAGTTCTTCCGATCGCCAATTTCGACAACAATCAGCACGCGGCGAACGAGAATCTGAGAATTCAGAATCTGTGGGACGGCATCGAAGTTTACGCCGGTCTCATGGGGCGAATCGGCGAGTACTGGAGATGACTGTCGGTCGCTGGCTTGCACTGGCCGCTCTGTGGGGCATGAGCGGATGCACGTCGACTCCTGCACGGACGGCGACGACATCGGCCGAGGTTGATGAGAGGATCCCTTCCAGTGTTGCGCTGGCGACTTTCGACACGCTCTGGACGGTCGTCAAGGAGACGTACGTCGATACTGTATTCGTGAACGGGCCATGGAATACAGTTCGTGATTCGCTTCGTCAGCAGGCGATGGCCGTGACGACGCGCAGCGGACTGGACCGCCTTCTCACCGCGACGCTCGCACAAATTCCGGAATCCCACTTCTACATAATCCCGTCGAGCGTCGCCGAAGAGGTTCGCGCGGATACCGACGAGGAAAGCGCCGGCGGAACAGTCGGGTTGTCACTGAGGATTGCGAGCGGCAAGGCTCTGGTGTGGCGAGTCGAGCCGGGAAGTCCGGCTGCGATGGCGGGAATCACGACTGGCCAGGTTGTCGAGCAGGTAAGAGACCGTGTCGTCAGCACGTCCCTCGGGAAAGTCCTGTCGCTGCCCGATGCTTCACGCCAGCGCGCGTTCTCCGAACTCAGCTTCAAGCTGAACCGTCAGCTCACTCCTGCAGTTGGCGATACTGTGCGAATCCGTCTCATCGAAACGGGGAACACTCGGGCCGTCGAGCGACAGCTCGTTGCCGTTCCAATGCGTGGTACTGTCTCGAAGTTCGGCAACCTCCCGCCTATTGCAGGAGTTGTTCGCTCTTCCCGACACCCAGTGCCTGGGTTGCGTGGCGGCTGCGTCGGGACGATCGCCTTCAACATCTGGCTCCCCGCACTGGCGCCGGAGCTCCAGCGCGCGGTGGACAGCGTCGCCAGCTGTGCCGGGATCGTGATTGACCTTCGTGGGAATCCCGGTGGCGTCGGAGCGATGGTAATGGGATTCGGCGGCTACTTCGTCGAATCACCTGTGTCGCTCGGAACGATGCGGATGAGGCAGTTATCGCTCAATTACGCAATAAATCCGCGGGTAGTGCGCGTGAGTGGAAAGCAGACGGGACCGTTCAAGGGCCCGGTGGCGATACTCGTCGACGCCATGAGTGCGAGCACGTCGGAGATATTCGCGACCGGCATGCAGCGCCTGGGCAGGGCGAAGGTGTTTGGCCAGCGCAGCGCGGGAGCTGCTCTGCCTGCACTGATGCACGGTCTGCCCTCGGGTGATACTTTCGTCCACGCAGTTGCCGATTTCACGGATCCAGCTGGGGGACGAATAGAAGGGTCTGGTGTAGTACCCGACCAATTGATCCCGTTGACACAGCAGGATCTCTCGCAGAACATCGATGCGCCCCTCGAGGCGGCTATCAAATGGATTGCCGCAGCCGCGCTGGAATAGGGCCGGCCATTCCGACAGAAACATCAGTAACCTGAACCGTTTCACGTCGTCTTTATTCAGCACTCACATCCTATTTCCCCAGAGAATTCAATGATTCGCACGAATGCCGTCCGTCTCGCCGCTGCCGTGGCCACGCTCGCGGCAGTGACCGCTGGTGGGCAGCAACCCACAGCTGGTGTCGCCGCTTCCTCGCTCCCGCCCGCAGCGACGCTCGTTGCCAAGTACGCCTCCGCCATCGGAGCGCCGGCGATGATGAAAGCTCCACAGATCACCACGAGGGGCGGTCTCACGATGCCCGCGGCAGGACTCAATGCGACTTTCGAGATGGTGCAGGTCGCGCCGAACAAGATGCGGATGTTGACGACAATTCCCGGAGTCGGCGCGATTCAGGTCGGGTTCGACGGAACTGCAGGATGGTCGGTTGATCCGATGCAGGGTCCCCGCGTTCTTTCCGGAAAGGAGCTCGACGAGATTCGCGAGCAGGCCGATCCCCGAGCGGCAGGCCGGGCGCCCGAACTCTTCTCCGCCCTGCAGACGGTGGCCGATACGACAATGGCCGGCGAGCAGTGCTACATGGTCAAGCTCACCTGGAAGTCAGGGCGTGAGACGTTCGACTGCTACAGCGGCAAGACCGGGCTGATGGTCGGGTCGAAGAACGTGCAGCAGACCGCCATGGGCGCGATTCCAGTGACGATGACCTATAGCGATTACAAGAGGTTCGGTGACTTCATGGTGCCGACGAAAATGGTCCAGTCGATGATGGGCCAGCAGCAGGTGACGACAATCACCGCGGTAGAGGTCGCCGCGGCGGCGGGAGTTGTGATTACGATGCCGGCCGAGGTGCAGGCCCTCAAGAAGTAACGGGCTTACTGAGTCTTTGGAGCGTGCACCGCGGTCACCGCACCCTGCGGATCTCGCGCGATAACGATCCAGTCGCCGCCGGGCACTTCCATCGGCTCCCTCATCACCGTTCCTCCCATTCGCTTGATCGTATCCGCTGATTTCTTTGCATCGGCGACTTTGATGTAGCACAGCCAGTTCGGCGGCGGCATGTCGGGAGTGCGTGTCAACATCCCGCCGTACTGAACACCGCGCTGGCCGTATATCAGGTACATCCCCATCGGCCCCATGTCGAACTCGGTGATTTTCTCCCAGCCAAAGAGCTTGCTGTAGAAATCGAACGCCGCAACGTGATCGGACGTCGTGAGCTCGTGCCAGGAGAAGTCACCATTTTTGGGCGGGCCGTCGGCAGGCTGCATGTCACCCTCCGAAGCGTAAATGCCCAGCGTCGCGCCCTGGGGGTCCTGGAGAACCGCGTAGCGTCCGGCCCCGGGGATGTCCGCCGCCGGAGCGACTGTCGTTGCACCCAGCTGCGTTGCCTTGGCCAGGGTATCGTCGACGCTCTCCACGCCAACTGAAGGGAGCCAATGGGGAGGAACGTTTTGCTTCCGCATGTCGTCGTCCAACCCATTCACTCCGCCGAACGGAACGCCGTCGTTCGTCCACATCGTGTAAGGCCCGCCTCCCTCCCACTCCTGAGTACCCCAGCCAGCAACCTCACCGTAGAACTTCTTCGCTCCCTCGGGATCGGTTGTCATTAGATCGTACCAGACGAAGTGACCGGATGCGTTCGACATTTCGTAAACTCGCGTAAAGAGGGTTGATTTGTGGTCGTATGATGTGAGAGGGAATTCATCTCCACGGTAGCGGCCACCGCGTCGCGCACGACCATAGTCCTTACAAACCGTTGACATGCGAACATACGACGCGATAATCGCCGGGCTCGGCGCGATGGGCAGCGCAACGCTGTACCATCTCTCGAAGCGCGGACAGCGAGTCCTCGGGCTCGAGCAGTTCGCGCCGGGACACCACCTCGGGTCATCGCACGGCGACAGTCGTGTAATTCGCGAACAGTACTTCGAGCATCCGCTGTACGTCCCTCTCGTGCAGCGCGCCTATGAGCTGTGGCGGGCACTCGAGGAAAGCCATGGTCGCGCGCTGATGACCATCAACGGCGGGCTCATGATCGGCCAGCCCGATGGAATGGTTGTGTCGGGCACGATCCGAAGCGCCACCGAGTACGACCTGCCGCACGAGATCTTCACCAGCGACGAGCTTCACGCGCGATATCCTGCATTTCGTCTGGCCGACGGACTCGTAGCAGTGCTCGATCCACGCGGGGGATACCTGGATCCGGAGGCATGCAACTCTGCTCACATCGAGCTTGCCCGTCGAGCCGGCGCGGAGGTGCACTTCGAGGAGCAGGTGGTGCAGTGGGCCCCCGATGGCGACGGTGTGCAGGTGACGACCGCCAAGGGCAGCTACCGCGCGGGTCGCCTGCTTCTCTCGGGTGGCGCCTGGACTCAGGAGCTGCTGCGTGGAGAGAGCGTCACGTTGCCGCTGGCCGTCGAGCGACAGGTGGCATTCTGGCTTCAGCCGGAGCAGAACCCGCAGTCTTTCGACAGGTCTCGCTTTCCGATTTACGCGTACGAGTTCACTCCCGGGCTCATCTGTTATGGATTTCCCAGCCTGCCGCGCGGCGTGAAGTCGTCGATAATGCACGGCGGCGAGATCGTGTCGTCACCGGACGCAGTACGGCGGACGGTGGACGATGATGAAATCGAGCCAGTTCGCAACGCGCTGCGAGCGATTCTTCCGGAGCTTGCGGAGGCCGCTGTAACCGAAAGCTCGGTTTGCCTCTTCACGAATACCCCCGACCACGACTTCGTCGTCGACTTTCACCCGCGATACCCGCAGGTGCTCATCTCCAGCCCGTGCTCGGGCCATGGATTCAAGTTTGCCAGCGCGTTGGGAGAGGTGCAGGCCGACCTTCTGACCGGCGGGACGTCGCGATTCGACGTTTCACCGTTTCGGATCGAGAGGTTTCAGCGGGCCTAGCCTGCTCCACCCGTTGCGTCGCGTCGCGCCGTGGAGCACACTATGTCCGCGAACTGATCCACTCAGTCCACCAATAGAAATCACCTACGAGGATCATCATGAAGAGAGCCTTAATGCTGTTGGCGCTGCTTAGTGCTGCGCCGGTTGCCGCCCAGACGACACCCCCCGGCGGAGCGGCTGCAACAGCGGTTGGCGCGTCTACAACAGCCGTCGGAGCGTTGAAGGCAGAATGGCAGACGATCAGTGGCCACATCAGCAGAGCCGCGGAGCAGATCCAGGAAGCCGATTATGCGTTCCGCCCTGTCGCTGGGGTGCGCTCGTTCGGAGAGCTCATCGGACATCTCGCCGGCGCCCAGTATCTGATCTGTGCGGCCGCGTTGGGCGAGCCGTCGAAGAGCGAAGACGAATTTGAAAAGCAGAAGCTCGGCAAGGCAGCGCTGGTCGCGGCGTTCAAGTCATCGAACGAATACTGTGCACGCGCCTATGACCAGGCTGACGCGGGCATGTTCGCGATGACGAAGTTGTTCGGTGGCGAGCGAACACGGTTCTCCGCCCTGACCCTCAACACGACGCATGACGGCGAGCATTACGGCAACATCGTGACTTACATGCGAATCAAGGGAATGGTGCCGCCGTCGAGTCAGCCGCAGCCTCAGTAAGAAGCGAGCTCAGCCGGACGCGGAAACTCAGGAAGAAGATGCGCGTCTTCGTGTCCTTCCTGTGCTTCGTGGTCGCTTCGTTTGCAGTGAGTGCCTGTAGCGTAGGGTCGGAGAAAAAGGCGGCGCCGGACACAACCGCCGCTGCGCCGGCGGCAGGCACCACAGTGGCCGGGACACGGATCGCTTCGCCGCATGCGGGGCCTGCCGGCGAATGGCACATGCCGGCCGGCGACTATGCCAATTCACGGTACAGCACGCTCGCCAGCATCACGCCCGCGAACGCGCCGAACCTCCGCGCATCGTGGACATTCTCCACTGGCGTGCTTCGCGGCCACGAAGGGCAACCGCTCGTAATCGACAACACGATGTACGTCATTACGCCGTATCCCAACGTCGCCTACGCCATCGACCTTGCGCAGCCTGGCCAGCCGCTCAAGTGGAAATTCCGCCCGGAAAACTCCCAGCAGGCAATTGGCCGGGCGTGCTGCGACGTCGTGAATCGCGGTGCCGCATACGCGGACGGCAAGATCTTCTACAATCTGCTCGACGGTCATACGGTCGCAGTGAATGCGGCAAGCGGCCGTCAGGTGTGGCGTACGCGAATGGGGAATCTCGCGAAGGGCGAGACGATCACAATGGCGCCGATCGTCGTGAAGAATCGCCTCATTGTCGGATCGAGCGGTGGAGAGATGGGCGTGCGCGGATGGATCGCCGCGCTCGACGTGGGAACAGGCAGGGAAGTGTGGCGCGCCTACAACATCGGCCCGGACCGCGACGTGAAAGTCGGGCCGAAGTTCAAGCCATTCTACGCGCACGATCGCGGCAAGGACCTTGGCGCTACAACATGGCCGGGCGATACGTGGAAGACAGGCGGCGGTACCGTGTGGGGTTGGATCTCCTACGATCCGGAGCTGAACCTGATCTACCACGGTACCAGCAACCCGGGCCCCTGGAACTCGGATCAGCGCAAGGGTGACAACAAATGGACGGCCTCGATCCTCGCGCGTGACGGCGACACCGGGGAGATGGTGTGGGCGCTCCAGGTAACGCCGCACGACTTGTGGGATTACGACGCAGTGAACGAGAACATTCTGGTCGATCTGCCCATCAAGGGTGTGACGCGGAAGGCGCTCGTGCACTTCGACCGCAACGGGTATGCGTACACCATCGACCGCGCGACCGGCGAGGTGATTCTCGCGGCGCCGTACGTGCCGATGAACTGGTCGCCGGGAATAGACATGCAGACGGCGCGGCCGAAGATGGTCCCCGAAAAAATGCCGTCTCAGGGAAAGAAGGTCACCGACATCTGTCCGAGTCTCGAGGGTGGGAAGAATCAGCAGCCCGCGGCGTTCTCGCCGCAGACGGGTCTCTTCTACGTGCCGACGAACAATCTCTGCATGGATTTCGAGTCGCATGAGGTGACGTACATTGCGGGCACGCCGTTCATCGGTGCGCTCGCTCCGGAGAAAGGAGGCCCCGGCGGATACCGTGGCGAGTTCATGGCGTGGGACGCGACGACCGGGAGAAAGATCTGGGGGATCAAGGAGCCATACCCCGTCTGGGGAGGAGCACTGGTGACGGCCGGTGGCGTGGTTTTCTACGGCACGCTCGATGGGTGGTTCAAGGCGGCCGACGCGCGCACGGGCAAGGTTCTGTGGAAGTTCAAGGTCGGGACGGGTGTTGTCGGAAACCCGGTTACTTACACTGGCCCTGACGGAAAACAGTACGTGGCCATTTATGCAGGGCTTGGCGGTGATATGGGAGTGCTCATTGCTGGTGACGTGGCAGCGAATCTGCCGTACGATGTGCGTGAGCGTGGGAGCACATTACCGGATCTCGCGCGGTGGACGAGCTGGGGCGGGATGCTGTTCGTGTTCTCTTTGTAGGTGGCTCGCGAACCGTTCCGCAGGGAGGGGGAGGCATCATGCAGTTACGATCGCGCGCTGAGCTGTCACTCTTGATCTTCGCGGTTTCCGTGACCGGCGCGTGCGGCGATGAATCGAGCGCGGCACAGGCACCGCAGGCTCCAGCGTCGCAGAAAAAAGCCGAGGCGCCGGCGGCGCCAAGCGGCCGCGCGGCGGAGAGGGACAGTCTCCGTCTGATAGCGCACGACGAGATGCTGCCGGTTGGATTCCCTGCGGGTGGAAGTCTGATGGTGCTTACGA
The DNA here is from genome assembly GCA_035633115.1 of Gemmatimonadaceae bacterium. NCBI lineage: Bacteria > Pseudomonadati > Gemmatimonadota > Gemmatimonadia > Gemmatimonadales > Gemmatimonadaceae > Gemmatimonadaceae bacterium. The sequence continues at coordinate 39,643 of DASQFN010000008.1, forward strand.
ACCCTTACGAGGGCGACAAGCGGGCGATCGGCATCGGGGCACAACTCTATGTCGCCTACAACTGCATCGACTGTCACGGTGCCGACGGATCCGGTGCGATGGGCCCAAGCCTGGCGGACGGCCGCTGGCATTTCGGCGGATCGGCGGGAGCGGTTTTCGAGTCCATCTATCAGGGCCGGCCCGATGGAATGCCGCAATATGGAGCGCGGATCTCGAACGATCAGATCTGGATGCTCACTGCCTACCTGCGGGCGCTCCCGAAAAAAGATCTGAGCACCGAGAATTTCACGGGCAGTACAGTCGAGCGTACCGGCCATTGACACCGCTCACCTCGGAAGCCGCCCGTCAGGCACTGGCTGGCCACCTCGTCACGGATGCCGCTGCACACGAGGCGGGGCGCTTCGACGCAATTGGCCGCAGGTTCGACAGCTTCGAGCATGCTTTTCCGGAGGGCGACGATGCGTCGCTGATCGATCTGCGAATGGCGTTGACGTTCTGGGATGCCTGGATCGATGCACGAAATCACGGATGGCAGCCCACCGTGGGGATTCAGCAGGGAGAGTGGGCCGCGCTTGCGCGGGGAATCGCGGCGGACCTGACGGCCAAGCGCGACATTGCGGACGCGCGCGTTCGCGAGCTTTTCGATGCGCGGAGTCCAGGGCAAGCAGACCGGGTCAAGCTCCTGGCCGGAAGGCTGCGGGGGCGCTCCGAGCCGCGAACCGGCTAACGGGCGCTGGCGCGGCGGGCTTCGCGGCCGCACCGTTGTAACCGGCAAACCGGACCTCGCGTAGAGAGAGGGACATGCAAGCGACAGCAGCTCCAGCGGCACCTGCGGCAGCGGCGGCGGCACAGACCCCCGTAACCGCGCCGACACCCACGGTAACAGTATCTGTACCCGGCGTTGGCGTGCTGACCGGCGTTCCCACGACGGCCGCCGAAGTACAGGCGTTGCGGGCGAAGCGCTCAGAGCTGTCAAATCAGCTCGAGTCGGCGGCTTCGCGCCGAGCTCGTCTCTCCTCGAGTCTTGACGACAAGGAAGGGGCGGACCGCGCCGGAATCGAAGCGAGAATCGGCGTGCTCGACAAGCGGATAATGCAGCTCGAGTCCGACATCGCCGAGACGGGCCGGCAGCTCACGATGGCGCCGAGCGCGCTGGTTGCGAGCACGGAATCGTCGCGCGACTTTGGTGGCATGGATTCTTCCGTCGCGCCGGTGCTCTTCGTCCTCTTCGTTCTCGCACCGATCGCGCTTTCGGCCGCGCGATTGATGTGGAAGCGCGCTCGCGTCCCGGCGAAGCCGGCGGGGTCGGCCGATGATTCTCGGCGTCTCGAACGGCTCGAGCAGGGGATGGATGCAATCGCTATCGAGGTCGAGAGAATATCCGAAGGCCAGCGCTTCGTGACTCGCCTTCTCTCCGAAGCCCACGATGCACCCGCAATCCCTGTGTCGCAGCGGATTGGCGACGGCGCTCGAGTGGGAAGCGACTCCGGCGAAGCAGCAGAGCGCGCCAGGACATAAAGCAGAGCGCGCCAGGACGTAATCCGGGCTGGACGGCTGCCCGTCTGCGACTAACCCCGCCAAATAGTTGCATAGTGCTACTTAATAGAGCGGAACCACAGACTCCATGCGCGCGTACCATGAACCCATGATGCGCCAACCCTTGGTTCTCGCTGCATTGTTCGCGGGTCTGGTCGCCGTACCGCCAGCGAAAGCGGACGCTCAGAGGGCGACTCCGTCGGGAGTAAGCGCGACTGCATCCGGCGATTGCCGCCAGCATGATCGAGTGGACCCAATCGCGTGAGCTGACGCCGAGTCGAATCAGGCATGAGTGATCGTTGGAAGGGGTTACAAATTAGACTGTCTCTATCGCAAATGCCCGTACTAACGAAAAGACCCCCGAGTTCATCGGGGGTCTTTCCAATTCGGCCTACAGCGGCGACTTCTAGCCGAGTGGCAGGCAGCGCGATGCCTTCTGCTCGGGAGTCAGCACCGCCTGCAGCTGTTGATGGAGTGCCCGGCGCGCAGCTTCGAGCCTCTGGATCGCGGGCAGCACCGAGTCGAGAATGGATTTCAGCTCTTCCCTCGTCTTTCCTGCGGCGAGCCCGGCCTTAACCTGTTCGAATGCAGCCTTCACCGCGGCGAGATCAGCCTTGTTGGCTTCCTGGAACGCGGCCTCGAGTGCTCTCATCTGCGCCTTCTGCGCATCCGTAAGCGGAACGAACTTGCTCGGATCGCACCGCTGCGGCGTATGCGCGGCGAGCCATGCGCGCTGCTCGGCCGTCAGGATCGCTTCGATCTGAGTCTTGAGGGTTGTTTCGGCAGCCCTCAACCGGTCGCGAATCACGAGACCTTTGTCGAGTATCGCGATCACCTCCGCGCGCGACTTGCCGGCGCGAACCGCTTCCATTGCCTGCCGGAGAATGAGGTTGAGTGCATCACGGTCCGCTTTGGTCGCCACTTTGAAAGCCTCGACCAGTGTTCTGATCTTCGCGCGTTGCTCATCGGTGAGCTTGATCTCGTCCGGGAACGCGTTGGTCAGACGGGCCTCGTAGAGGTCCGGGTCGTATCCTCCAGCCGAAGTCAGCGCGTTTCCAAACGCCGACGCCGCGAACTCGTTGACCTGCTCGTCGCTGGCGGAAGGGGCGGTACTCTCGGCTGAGCATGCAGCGAGCGACACGGCGGCCAGCGAAATCAGAGCGATCCTGCGCATCGAGCCTCCTGAAAGTCTCTGCCGCGGACACCGATGGTGCGAGGGTGCTGCGGCCGTTCGTGAGTGGACGATATACGGACGTCCATGACGCCGTCCAGTGGCAGTTGGACGACGGCAGGCTGCAAACCGTTAAGACCGTACTGTCTGCATGCAGAGGAGCGGCCCCTCGATTAGTCCAAATCTTGCCGTAATACCTGAGACAGCAAGCGTTTACGTCGCACGAAACCTTTCAGGGGGTGAAGATGTTGAGGATGCGCTCAAAGCGCGCCAGACTCGCGCTGGTGCTGGGGACGGCACTCGTCATGTCCGCATGCGCAAAGAAAGACGATGCTGCAGTGGACACGGGGGTAATCGCTGACACGACGGCGAGCACGATGGCTGATACCGGCATGGCAACCGCGCCGGCGCTCAGCGATGCGAACATCGTATACATCCTCGACGGCGCAAATCATCTGGACAGCCTGGCCGGATCAGTCGCGGCGACAAAGGGAACCGCCTCGGACGTGCGTGACTACGGAAGGATGATGATGCGAGACCATCATATACTTCGCCAATCGGGCGACAGCCTCGCCAAGAAGCTCGGCGTAACCCCTGAAGCACCGGCGGGTGATACGCATGCGGCGGATGTGCAGAAGACGATGTCGATGCTCAACAGCGCGGCCAAGGGTAAGGATTTCGACAAGGCCTACATCGACAACGAAGTGGTTTACCACCAGGCGCTGTTGCAGACGGCGACCACGGCGATGGGTGCCGCGCAGAACGCCGAGCTGAAGAATCTGATTCAGAAAGCGGCACCGCTCGTTCAGGCGCACCTCGACGGAGCGAAGGCGATCCAGGCGAAGATACAATAGCAGGCGAGTGCTACGTGGAGTAATCTTCGACATTGACGGTACGCTCGTAGACAGCAACGGCGCGCACGCCCGCTCGTGGGTGGAGACACTAGCCGAAGCCGGATACGACGTGCCGTTCGAGGTGATATGGCCGATGATCGGGATGGGTGGGGACAAGCTCCTCCCCTCCGCGATTGGGATCGAGTCGGAGAGCCCTCCCGGAAAGAAGCTGACGACACGACGCTGGGAGATATTCGAGAAGAAATATCTCCCAGCTTTGCGTCCGACACCGGGAGCACGCGCGCTGGCGGAGCGCTTGAAGGACGACGGCCTCAGGCTCGTCGTCGCAAGCTCGGCCGGTGGAAACGAGCTCGAGCAGCTGCTCGAGGCCGCGGGCGTGGCTGACCTGATGGATGCGCGGACATCATCGAGCGATGTCGAGGAATCGAAGCCCGACCCGGACATTGTCGAGGCGGCTGTACGACGCAGCAGACTCAAGCCCGAAAACCTTGTAATGCTCGGTGACACGCCGTACGACGTGCAGGCTGCGATCGGTGCGCACGTGAATCTCATAGCGCTACTATGTGGTGGCTGGACGATCGCCGAGCTGAGCGGGGCGATCGCCGTATACGACGATCCTGCGGATCTGCTCAGGTGGTACGACGACTCGCCTTTATCCGTCAGAGCGTTCGCGCACTAGATCGCAATACAGCTTACGCCGCCAACTCTCGAACCGTAGACTTGGTAAGTGCAGATAGAAGTCGCGAACCAGCGCATCCTCCTGCTGAAAGACCTGCTGTCGGCGAGGCAGGCGAGCGACATCGCATGGCAGAAGAAGCTCGGAGCCTTCGATGCACTGAGCAAGGTGACGAGCTTCCTGAGCAAGCCGAAAGACGAAGATTTCTCGCTGACCTACAGCGAGCATCGGTACGAGCCGTTCTGGCACGTCGTTTCGAGGGCGCGCTACGAGTACACGCGCACAACCAACTACCAGATCGCGTCGACCTGTACTACCGTCCCGTCTACGCGTTCAAATACGCGTGGGCCTCGAAACAGAAGGAAGCGATCCTCGAGGTGGACGGACTTACTGGCGAGTTCCGCTCCGGCACGCGGGTCTTCACCGAGTATTTCGGGAAGGCTCTCGATCAGGCGTTCCTCTTCGATATCGGCGCTGACGCCATCGGGATGTTCGTACCCGGCGGAGGCATCGCTATCAAGACAGCGAAAAAGTACATGGATTCGCGAAGCAAGTAGAAACGTACGCTGGGGTGCGGGCCCCTAGGATTACTTCACTCCCTTGCTCTTCATGCCTGGCGAAGAACCGGCATTCGACGATGCGGCCGAGACGCTCGTCGAGGGAAGTCAGCCGGGTGAGCGCCTCGTCCATGTCGAGGAGCGCATCCGCCTGATCTTCGACCGCGATGGTGTCTTCGTCGAGCGAGATCCGGCGGTATTCGCCGCCGTGCTTCGAGCGGCCTCGACGACGGGCTTCATCAACCAGCACGTGGCGCATGGCGATCCCCGCTACAGCGAGGAAGTGCGCGCGGTCCTCCCATCCCGGATGTGTCTGCGCGGCCAGCCTGAGGTACGCCTCGTGTACGAGGGCGGTGGTGCCAAGTGTCGCGTCCGGGCGCCCGGCTCCGAGCTGTCGGTGTGCGATGCTTGGACACGGCTGGGCTGGCAGCGGATGCGCTGGGGAAGTTCCATGCCGTGTGGGTCGACAATCGAACCGGAACGGCGCAGCTCTGGACCGCCCGCATTGTAGTTGAATAAGGGTCGATGACCGCTGGGCTTATGGAGACGGACCGCTCATGAGTCAGCGGCAAAAGGCTGCTTCTTCGGTTTCCCGATCTTCGTCTTCGTCCAGATCACGATCATCGCGCACTGCCGAGCTGGCACTGAGAACTAAATCAGGGCGACTTTCGCTGCGGACCTGTTCGACCATATGCTGGTTGCATTGCGATCCCTCGGCGTGCACTGGAGGGATGTGCTCCGCGTTCTTGCTGCGCGCGCGTCAGTCTAACGGCCGCGCTTTGTAAATCATCTGCGAGCCAGGGCGAAGGCAAACAATCTGGCGGGAAATGTTTTGGTGATGGCTCTCCGTTCTGCGCCTAGCTTCGTGCGGGATGCCGAGTGGACAGGCATTCCGGTATGGAGGTACAATATGGGAATGGCGATCGCGATTCCGCGCTATACGATCGAGGATCTGGAGAGCTTCCCGGACGACGGGAATCGGTACGAGCTGCTCGATGGGATACTACTCGTGACGCCCGGCGCTGGGCGCCCGCACCAAATCATCGCGAACCGGATACAGTACCGTCTTACACAAGCCCTTGAATTGACCGGTCATGCTTTCGTCGCGGGCCCCGGCGTCGTCGTTCGTGCGCCCCGGACGCAACTGCAGCCGGATATCCTGGTCACTTCGTCGCGCTTCGATCCGAACATCGAATGGGACAAGATCAGCGAGCACTGGCTCGCCGTCGAAGTCCTGAGCCGGTCTTCACGCGTGTACGACCGGGAGTTCAAGCGCGACGCATACTTTGTGCTCGGGGTCAAGCAGGTGTGGCTGGTAGACCGTCGCGCCAGGACCATCGAAGTTTCCGTTGCGCCCGGGCCCCAGGAAATTGTTCAGGATACGATTCGATGGCGTGTACCAACGCTCGAGGTTATCGTCTCCATCTCCGTCGATGAGGTCTTCTCGGGGTTAGAGTAGCCGTGGTTATCGTCCCTCGACCTTCGTTTTTGCTCGAGATCACCTCCCCGAGCTCACATGTTGCGAAAGGCCGCTTGATCGACCAGTACCGTCGCAAATGGCTACGCCTTGACCTGCCGTGTTTAACTCATGGCTTCCCAAATCAGTGGCGCTGTGTCAGGGTCATCCTCATTCCATACTTCGGGCGCAGTGTGATCAGGGGTTGAAGATCGATCACCTGCTCCGGAACGAGACGCATTCGCCACTGCTGAGCGAGCGTTGCCAGTAGAAGGATGCCCTCCATCCACGCGAACTGCTCGCCGATGCAGCCACGCGCACCGCCGCCAAACGGGAAGTACGAGAACTTCGGTCGCGCCGCTTGTGCCTCCGGGGTCCACCGTTCGGGGTCAAATCGCTCCGGATCCGGAAAAAAGCGCGCATCACGATGCATGATGTACTGGCTCATCAGAATTACCGATCCGCGGGGCACGGTGTAGCCGTTGGCTTCGTACGTATTGATCGCGCGCCGGCCGATTGCCCACGCTGGCGGATAGAGTCGCATCGACTCCGCGAGAACCATCCGCGCGTAGGGCAGTCGGGGCAGATCGTCGAACGTCGGAAGACGGCCGGCGATCGCCGAGTCGATCTCCTCGTGAAGCCTGGCCTCCGCGTCGGAATGCTGCGACAGCAAGTACCATGTCCACGTGAGAGCATTGGCAGTGGTCTCGTGCCCGGCGAGAAAAATCGTCAGCGCCTCGTCGCGGAGCTGCCGGTCGCTCATGCCAGTGCCGTCGCCCTCGGTGTCCTGCGCGAGGAGCAGCATCGAGAGAAGATCACCGCGATCGTCGCCTGTCGAGCGGCGCTCACGAATCATTCGGTAGATCGTCCGATCGAGACGGTCGCGCGCGGCGTTGAATCTCCTCACCGCGGGAATCGGCAGCTTCTCGAGGTACTCGGTAAACGGCAGCATCGCGTAGTTGAACGACTCGAACGCGGTGGTCATCGCATGCGCGATCTCGCCGGCCTCGTCATCTACGTCGGCGTCGAACAGAGTCTTGGCGACAATGCCGAGCGTGAGGCGCATCATCTCGGTGTGCATGTCAGCAGTCTGCCCGTCGGTCCAGCGCGAGCGTGTCCGCTCCGCATAGTCGGACATCGTCGTCGCGTATGCAGCAATTCGCTGGCGATGAAACGCCGGCTGAGCAAGCCGGCGCTGGCGCAGATGAAACTCGTCCTCGCTCGTGAGCAGGCCGTTTCCAAGCAATCGTCTCGCGCGCTCGAGCCCGCGGCTCTTGTGGAAGTTCTTCTGGCTGGTGACCAGCACGTCCCGGATCAGGTCCGGGTGATTGAACAGGTAAAGGTGCTGCGGGCCGATCTTGTAGTGCGCGATGTCACCGTAGCCCTGGTTCATGGCGATCATCATTGCCAAAGGATTCCGGGCAATCTCGACGAGGAACTGAAATGGGTATCGCGATGACGGACCGGCAGGGAAAGCGGTGCCGTTGCCCGAGCGCTTCGAGGGACCGAATCGAGGGACGCGGATAGGGATCGGATCAGATTTGATCAGAGGCATTCCCAGAATTCTCTCAGTTGAACTTCGGGCCACACATTTTCCTTGGAATCGCACTCCCCCTAATGTTAACATTTGACAGAGATAATCCCCCGGTCGGTCAGGATCACAAGCCATGAATGAAAGGCCCCGTGCGCACTATTTCCTGTGCGCACTCGCAGTCTATGTTGCCCTGATTTCTGGGTCGCCCGTGTACGGTCAGCGGTCTGCCACGGGTCGGGCTGCCCCACCGGCAAAAACTGCATTCAACGCCGCGACCTACGATTCGCTCATGCTCAGCGAGTTCGCCTGGCGTCCCATCGGGCCGGCCGTGACGAGCGGACGCATCTCTGATCTGGCGGTTGCCGAGGGGCCGGAGTCGCGCGTTGGCGATCGGCTGGGGAAGCTGATGTACGCCGCGGCTGCTGGTGGCGGTGTGTGGAAGTCCATCAACTCAGGTACTACGTGGGAGCCTGTGTTCGACAAGCAAGGCTCGTCGTCCATCGGCGACGTCACGTTGGCGCCGTCGAACCCCGAGATCGTCTGGGTCGGGACCGGCGAAGCGAACAACCTCCGCAGCTCGTCGTGGGGAGACGGGGTTTACAAGTCGGAGAACGGCGGAAAGACCTGGAGACACATGGGTCTCAAGACGTCGCAGCACATCGGCCGGATCGTAGTGCATCCGAGCAACCCGAACATCGTGTTTGTAGCGGCGGTTGGACCCCTGTGGACGAGCGGCGGAGAGCGCGGCCTGTTCAGAACGATGGACGGCGGAAAGACATGGACGAACGTTCTCAGGATCAGCCCTCACACCGGCGTGACCGACGTGATAATGGATCCGACCGACCCGAGCATCATGTACGCGGCCTCGTTTCAGCGGCAGCGCAAGGCGTACAGCTTCGTCGGCGGCGGACCGGAGAGCGGGATCCACAAATCCATCGACGGTGGATCCACCTGGAGAAGGCTCACGGAAGGATTGCCGAAGACCGACATCGGCCGGATCGGGCTCGATGTCAGCCGATCGCAGCCGCGAACGCTGTACGCGACGATGGAGACAAAGACCACCGAGGTCTATCGCTCCGACGATTACGGCGCGAGCTGGAAAAAGACCGGCACGTACCAGCAGTTCCCCTGGTTCATGGGGCAGATACGCGTCGATCCAAGAAACCCAGATCGCCTCTACGAGCTCGGCATTTCGCTTCTGGTTTCCGAAGACGGAGGATTGACGTCGCGTCCAATCGCGACATCGGCGCACGTGGACTACCACGCCATGTGGATCGATCCGATGGATCCCGATCATTTCGTTGTCGGGAATGACGGTGGCGTGTACGTCACGCACGACCGCGGCACGACGATGGATTTCGTGAGCAATCTCCCCGTCTCTCAGTACTACGCCATCGAGGTCGACAACCGCCAGCCGTTCTACTACGTCTACGGCGGGCTCCAGGACAACAACAGCTGGGCGGGTCCGAGCCAGACGCGAAATCGTCAGGGAATCTCCAACAACGACTGGTACATGACGGTCGGGGGCGACGGCTTCTACTCTGCCATCGATCCCACGGACCCGAACATCGTCTACTCCGAATCACAGAACGGCGGAATCATCCGCTACGACGTCAGAACCGGAGAGAGGAAAAGCATCAAGCCGCAGCCGAAGTTCGGCCAGCAGAATCTCCGCTGGAACTGGAGCGCTCCGATCGTGATCTCTCCGCACGACAACAGGACCGTGTACATGGGCGCGAATTATCTCTTTCGCAGTCCCAATCGTGGTGACAGCTGGGAGCAGCTGGGTGGCGATCTCACGCGACGCCTGGACCGCGAGAAGCTGCCGCTCATGGGGAAGCTATGGACGAAGGATGCCGTAGCACGCCATGCGGGTACCGCCGAGTTCGGCAATATCAGCACAATGGATGAGTCCACGCTTCGGCGAGGACTACTATATGTAGGTACCGACGACGGTCTGATTCAGATCTCCCGCGACGGCGGCGCGACGTGGACAAAAGTCGAGAAATTTCCCGGCGCGCCGGACATGACATATGTCAGCCGCGTGGTGGCATCGAGGCACAACGAAGGGACAGTGTACGCCACGCTGGACGGGCATCGCAGCAACGATTTCAAGCCGCACGTATTGAAGAGTACGGACTATGGAAAGACGTGGACCTCGATCGCCTCAAATCTTCCGGCGTCGTCGGTGCAGGTGATTCGCGAGCATCCGCGAGCGCCGTCCCTCCTCTTCGTGGGTAATGAGATAGGTGCGTACTACTCGGGCAACGGTGGGAAGAGCTGGGCGAGGCTTCAATACAACCTGCCGACAGTGCCGGTTCACGATATGAGAATTCATCAGCGGGAGAACGACCTGGTGATCGGCACGCACGGGCGGGGGATATACATCATCGACGACATAACTCCGCTCGAGCACATGGCAGTCGCCGAGCGAGGCGGTCGTCCGTACCTGTTTCCGGCGAAGCCCGCTTCGATCTTCAACTACAACGCGTCGTTTCCCGGCGGTATCAACGGTGCCGCATCGCTCGGCGAGCGATCGTTCAGTGCGCCAAACCCGCCTTTTGGAGCGACGCTCACCTACTATCTGAAGGACAGCGTTCCAAAGGGCCGGGAGCTGACACTCTCGATCCACGATTCGACGGGGAAGCGGATTCGCGACCTCGCTGTGAAAGGGGGTCCGGGAATGCACCGTGCGACCTGGGATCTGCGGCTGCCCCCGCCTTACATCAATCCCAGGGCGCAGGGGACGACCGGACAGCCGACGGGTGCTTTCGTGCTGCCGGGCAGGTACATCGCCCGCCTGACGCTCGCCGGAAACGACAGCTTGATGTCGCAATCCGTGGAGACACCGGTGACGGTGAATCCCGATCCGCTCGTTCCGCTGAGTCCGGCAGAGTATCGCGCCCTGTGGGATATGCGAGTGAGCTCGAGTGCGCAGCAGGCAAAGGTGCAGGCAGTGGTGCGCACGGCGGAGCAGGTGAAGGAGCAGATGACGGAGGTGAAGGCGGCGCTCAAGACAGGAACCGCGCCCGACAGCCTGACGAAGCAAACGACTGCGATCGAAAGGGAAGTCGACGACATTCTGCTCAAGGTTCGCGGGCGTCAGGGTCCGCCCGCAGGCGATGTGGACGACAAGACGTTTGCCCCGTCGATTCAAAGCAGAGTGAATCAGGTTGCCAATGAGATCGGCAACGTGACTTCGCCGCCGACGCAGATTCAGCGCGAGACTCTCGACCTTGCGATGAAGGATCTGGAACGCGAGGCAGCACGTCTGAACTCGCTTCTGACAGCTCGACTTCCAGCCCTGAATCGGGGCCTCGACGCTGCCGGTGTGCCATGGACGGTTGGCCGTGCCGTGCGCTAGTGTTCGATTCGAAAGCTCACACCAACTTTTTGTAGGCGAATGATGAAATCCATTGTTCTGGCAGCCTCTCTTGGAACGTTTACCGGCTCATGCATGATACCGGGGCCGCAGACCGCTCCGGCCCCTGCAAGAGGAGCGCGTGCAGGAGTCGTGATCGTCGGCGACAGCGCGAGGCCAAATCCGAACGATCCGCGGCCCTACCAGCGCGTGATTACCAGAGACGCAAAAACACGCGTCGGGATGTTCAAGACGCACATCATCGGCGACCGCCTCTACTTCGAGATTCCGAGGAAGGAATTGAACCGCGACATGCTGATGGTCGGGCGGTTCGAGAGAGCTGCCGTGACTCCCGGAGATTTCGAGGGATACGGCGGGGACCAGTTCACGGAGCGCGTTCTCAGATGGGAGCGCTCGGGAAATCGTGTAATTCTGCGCAGTCCGTCGTTCGCGATCACCGCCGACTCCACCCTTCCCGTAGCCTCGGCGGTGATGGCGTCGAACAATCCGGCAGTTGTCGCGATCTTCCCGGTCGAGACTTACGGGCCCGACAGCGCGGCGGTGATCGACGTGACGCGCCTGTATACGACGAACGTGCCCGAGTTTGCGTCGTCGCGCGGATTCATAGATGAGCGCAGATCATTCATCGAGAAGGCGGTTGCTTTCCCCGAGAACGTCGAGGTCGAAGCGACCCAGACGGCTACTCCTCCACCGACTGTGGGGCCGGGGCCTCAGACGACGCCAAGAGGGCCGATTCCTGCGCAGAGCGTTGTCGCGCACTGGAGCATGGTGCACCTGCCGGACCGTCCGATGATGCCACGCTATTACGACGACCGCATCGGATATTTCTCAGCACAGCAGATCGACTTCGGCTCGGAGCAGCACCGCTCAGTGCAGCGACGTTACATCACGCGCTACCGCCTGGAGAAGAAGGATCCGACGGCTGCGCTGTCGGAGCCCGTTAAGCCTATCGTGTATTACATCGATCCCGCCACGCCGAAGAAATGGATTCGCTACGTAAAAGCGGGAATCGAGGAATGGCAGCCAGCGTTCGAAGCAGCTGGGTTCAAGAACGGCATCATCGCGAAGGACGCGCCCACGCCGGCAGAAGATCCGGACTGGTCACCGGAAGACGTAAGACACACAGTCGTGCGCTGGCTGCCGTCGACGGTGGAGAACTCCGTCGGCCCGCACGTGCACGACCCGCGGACAGGTGAGATCCTCAATGGCTCGGTGAGGATGTTCCACAACATCCTGAATCTGCAGCGCTCGTGGTACTTCACGCAGGTGGCCCCGCTCGATCCGCGCGCGCAGCGGCTGCCGTTCCCCGATTCATTGATGGGACGTCTGCTCCAGTTTGTCGTTGCGCACGAAGTCGGGCACACGCTCGGATTTCAGCACAACATGAAGGCGAGCTCCGAGTATCCGGCCGACAGCGTGCGGAGTGCGACATGGGTCGCGAAGATGGGACATTCGCCCTCCATCATGGACCACGCTCGATTCAACTACGTCGCGCAGCCCGAAGACAGGATCGCGGTGAGCGATCTCATACCCAACGTCGGTACGTACGACCGCTTTGCCGTGATGTGGGGATACAAGCCCATTTCTGGCGCGCGTACGCCGGAAGCGGAGCGGCCGACTCTCGACATGTGGGCCCGTCAGCAGGACACGATACCATGGCTCCGGTTCTCGACTTCCGGAAGCAAGGGCGCCGACGCCGGTGAAGCGACTGAAGCAGTCGGCGACGCCGATGCCGTGAGGTCCACAACGCTGGGACTCAGGAACATCAAGCGTATCATGCCGATGCTAATCCCGGCGACGATAAAACCCGCAGAGAGCAACGAGGATCTGACCGAGCTGTACACTCGGCTCATCGCACAGTGGCAGCGCGAGATGGGGCATGTCGTCAACGTCGTCGGCGGATCGTGGTCGCAGGAGAAATACGGGAGCCAGGCAGGCCCGCGCTTCACACCGTTCCCCCGCCAGCGTCAGCGCGAAGCGTTGCGGTTCCTCAACGAGAACGTGTTTCGCACGCCGGAGTTCTTCCTCGATCCCCTCGTCCTCAGAAGGATCGAGCCGGAGGGCGCGCTGGCGCGGATTCGAACCGCGCAAAATGCCGTGCTGACAGCGCTGCTCAACAACAGCAGGATGACGCGACTCATCGAGTACAACGCGCTCGCCCCGAACAGGAGCGATACGTATTCGCTCCGCGAAATGGCCGGTGATCTGCGAGACGGCATCTGGTCGGAGCTCTCTTCGCCGAGCGTTCGGATCGACGCTTTCCGTCGCAACCTTCAGTACGCGTATCTCGAGCAGCTTGGCGCGAAGATCAACGGGCCCTTCCAGAGCGCTCCGCCTGGGGCGTCGCCACAGCAGGTTGCCGTTTTTGCCCCTCCGCCGGACGAGGCGCGCGGCCTGTTGCGAAGCGAGCTCATTTCACTCGACGCTCAGCTGAGAAATGCTATTCCGAGAGCCGGGGATCCGGACACGAGGATCCACATGGTGAATGCACGTCACCGAATCGATGTGATCCTCAATCCGAACAAATAACTCGTCGGGCTCGAGCGCACCGTGCAGCTAGAGGATCTTCCGACTCCCTGCCTGGTGCTCGACCGCGGCATACTCGAGCGAAACCTTCGTCGCATGAGCTCGGCGATGCACCGCCTTGGTGTCTCGCTGCGGCCGCACATGAAGACAGCGAAATCGGCGGACGTCGCGCGCATGGCGGTCGCGGGCGAAGCGGGTGGCATCACGGTCTCAACGCTCGCCGAGGCGGAGTATTTCGCGGAGCGCGGATTTCAGGACATAACAATCGCGGCGGGGACGACCCCGGCGAAGCTCGACCGGATTCAGGGTTTTATTAGTAACGACTTGATACTAAACGTAATAACCGATGACGTCGCGGTGGCCCGTGCAATCGCCAGCCATGCCGCTCCTGTCCGTGCTTTGATCGAGATCGATTCAGGCGAAAATCGAGGGGGTGTCGATCCGGAAGGCGACGCCGTCATCGAGATCGGCCGAGCTCTCGGAGAAAAACTGTCGGGCGTGCTGACCCATGCTGGCCATTCGTACGAGTGTCGAACGGTCGAGCAGGTGCGGGAAGTAGCGGAGCAGGAGCGTGTGGCCGTGACGACTGCGGCCGAGCGCTTACGCTCGAGCGGGATGGCGTGCGAGACTGTTTCGGTGGGATCGACTCCGACGATGTCGCACGTCGATCGGCTCGATGGCGTGACCGAGGTCCGGCCCGGAGTGTACATGTTCTGTGACCTGTTCCAGGCGGCTATCCGGTCGTGCACGCGCGACGACATTGCGCTCACGGTGCTCGCTTCGGTGATTGGCTGCCGGCCGGATGCGAACCAGATTGTCCTCGATGCCGGAGCGCTGGCCCTCTCGAAGGACCGGAGCACGGCGAGCACGCCGGAGGACGCCGGTTTCGGCCTGGTATGGGATCTGGACGGCAAGCCCGGCTTCGGTGAATGCGTTATCCATGAAGCGTATCAGGAGCATGGAGTCGCGAGAGGTCTCGACGGGGGACTCAAGCTGCCATTCGACGAGTTGAAGGTTGGCACCAAGGTCCGCGTCGCGATGAATCATTCGTGCCTCACGGCCGCGGCGCACGACCGGTATTACGTAGTGGACGGCAGCCGGGAAGTGATCGACGAGTGGGGGCGGGTGAACGGCTGGTAATACCTTAGTCTTCCCCTGCAGCATCGCCCTTGCCAGTCTTGGGCGGCGGTAGATTATCTGAATTGCAATCACTCTATGCGGTGGGTCGGTACTCGTCGTCCGGTTCCGAATTGCCAAGGTCGTGCCGGTTCCGTAAGCGGGTTGCCTACTCGGACTTCGATTGACTGCCTTTCGAGTCCGCGAGCTTGACGCTCTTGATGTTGACGAATTCCCTGATGCCGAAGACGCCAAGCTCGCGGCCATAGCCCGAGTGCTTCACACCGCCGAACGGAAGGCCCGGCTCGGACGCGACCATTCCGTTGATGAATACGAGTCCAGCCTCGAGCTCGCGGACTAGCTGGTCACGCTCGGCGACATCGCTTGTCCATGCGCTGGCGCCAAGCCCGAAAGTCGTCGAGTTCGCCCTCGTAATGGCTTCACCGACATTCGATACTTTCCACACCGACGCGACGGGTCCGAAAAGCTCTTCACCCTCGGCGGGTGACGACGGAGGAATTTCAGCGAGCACGGTCGCCGCATAATAGAAACCGGCTCGATCGAGTCGCTTTCCGCCGGTGAGAACCCGGGCTCCTGCTGCCACCGTTGCCACGACCTGCTTCTCGAGGTCGTCGCGGATCTGCGCTGTCGCGAGCGGACCGAGCTGTGTCGATGGCTCCATCGGGTCGCCCGTGCGGAGCGCTGACACACGCTCGACAAAGCCACGCATGAAATCCTCGTAGATCTCCTCGTGGATTATGAATCGCTTCGCGGCGATGCACGACTGGCCGTTGTTGATCATCCTCGCCGTCACCGCGGTTTCCATCGCGGTATCGAGGTCGGCGCTCGGCATCACGACGAAGGGATCGCTTCCGCCGAGCTCGATGACTGTTTTCTTGAGGTTGCTGCCGGCCGCGCTCGCCACGGCGCGGCCAGCTGCGTTGCTTCCTGTAAGCGTGACTGCGGAAATGCGCGAGTCGGCGATGAGCTTCGACACCTCGGATGATTCGACCAGAAGGGTCTGAAAGACTCCTTCTGTGAAGCCCGCGCGGCGAAAAATATCCTCGAGGGCGAGCGCGCATTGCGGGACGTTCGACGCGTGCTTGAGGACGCCGACATTCCCGGCCATGAGTGCCGGCGCAGCGAAGCGAATCACCTGCCAGAACGGAAAATTCCATGGCATCACGGCCAGCACGACACCAAGAGGCTGGAACGAAACCCATGCTTTGCCGCCCTGAACATCCGCGGGCTCGTCGGCCAGGAAGGAGTCGGCGTACTCGGCGTAGTAGCGGCAGGCCAGAGCGCACTTTTCCGCTTCGGCGATCGCCGCGGCAATGGGCTTGCCCATTTCTATAGTCATGAGCCGCCCGAATTTCGCTTTTTCGGACTCGAGAACGTCGGCCGCTCGGAGCATCAACTTCGATCGCTCCGCGAACGGGAGCAGTCGATGCTTTCGAAATGCGTTCTCTGCTCGACTCAGGGCACCATCGATCTCTGTAGCGGTCGCCGCGTCGAATGTCTCGAGCGTCTCACCCGTCGCGGGGTTTACAGTCGCAATCATGATGAAACGGATTTAGCAGATTGAACGGATCAGGAGCATTTCAGGATTATCTGAGATTCTCACGAGCGCTCTGTCTCTCATCCGTTCAATCTATTCAGATCCGTTTTACTGGTATTGGATGTACATCGGCGGCGGGGTCAGCTTGAGAACTTCGCTCGGCGTGAGGAGCGGCTCGCCTTTCTTCGTATCGTTGTGATAGAACAGCTTGAACCCGGTGAATTGGACCGGATCGGCCTGGACGTAGTCGCGATATGAATCGTACTTGAGCCAGGGGTTCCCCCAGCCGTCCATGTCGATCACCACCTGCACGCGCGGGTCGAGGCGGATGCTCTTCGAGCCGGTGAGCATGTTGCGCGTGAAGCGATGGATGACGAGGACCTTGGGCGGAACGTTGTTGGCTTTAACGATGTCGCTCAGGAAGCGAATCGTGAAGTTCACGTCTTCGGCGTTCATGGTTCCGATCCTGGCGCCGGGCTTGTCGCCGAACTTCATGGAAAATTCGGGGTCGAGGCCAAGGTGAACATTGGGACGCTTGAGGAACCGCACGAGCCTCGGAATCTCCTCCTGCACTGTGGACTTCCCGACCTGCACGTCGAGAAAGAGGAGGGCATTTCGCTGCGCGGCCCACGATGAGACTTTCTCGACGAGAGTATCAGGCATTCGGAGACGATATTTTCCGTCGCGCCCGGGAGCTCCCTGTGCGACTACTACTATAAGATGTAGTGCCGGCTGAACCGGGTGTGCGGGATCGGCCTTGTTCCACGCTGCGACTTCTCTGTCGAGGCGTGCGAGCATCTGATCGGGAGGAAGCTCGCCCAGTATCCCCATTCTCTTCGACAGCGGATTACCGTAGTACGCGACGATGCGCCGGCTCGGAAGGATGGCGCCGGGAAGCGGCGACGCTGTGTTGACGGGCCATCGCGTCTCTTTCATCCCGGCGCGAACCGCTGCGACGAGAGCGAGGCTGTCCTTCTTGCTTCGGCCGGGAACAGAGGAAACGGTGATCGCAGCCCTTGCAGCGGCGGTTGTGTCTTTGACTAGAGCCGAGTCGTTTCGTGCGGCGGGTGCCGCCGGTGCGGCTACGGTGTCGGTCACGGCGACGGGATCGAGCGTCGGCATCGGCGATTGATCAACCGGCGGTGATGTCTTGGCCTCGTTGACTGTACAGCCACCAGCGGCTGTAAGGAGGACGGCAAGAGCGAGCCCCGCCGCGGAGTATCGGGAGTTGAGATGAGTCACTGTCGTTGTGATTGGGGACTGCTGAAACCTAATACGCCCTCATAGTAGCCGGTGCGCAAGGACTGAACGCGTGCCGACAGCGCGCAATGTCACCTCAGCTGGACCACGAGAGGGGGTCCCTGTGGCTTCTCATTGTTCTTGCCGACTTCGATCAGATTGCGCGCCGGCTTTCCGTCGATCTGCAGAAAGAAGCGTAGCTCCAACGGATCCCCGTCGACCTTGAAGCTGAACCCGTCGATATCGTCGTTCGTCAGCGCGCTGAAGACAATCCGGCGATCGCCGTCCTTCTCGATCTTGTCCTGGTCCTTTGTCACAACTACAGGAGCTCGGCCGCGTGTAACCCGGGCCCGGCCGCGAGGACCAACGACCACGCGACGCGCGCGCCCCGGATACAGCACCTTGGACTCCGATTCGACGTCAATTCGCTTGAGCGACTCGAGCTCACCGGCATCGGCTGCCACCGAGCCTGTGAAGCGCCGCATTGCGCCCTTGGTCGTCCAGCGAACGTTCCACTGGTCTCCATCTTTCCAGATGTAATATCCGAGATCGACTCCTTCCGAGAACGCGGGCCGGCCGTCGTACATGGCCGTCTGCGCGTCTGCGCGAGGTGAGTACAGCACGAGTAACGTCGCGGCTAAGAGCAAGGTTGTTCGCATGACAGGAGTCTCCGACTCGAAGGAGGACGCAACGCCGGGCAGCCGCACACATCTGTAATTGGGCGTGCGGGTTTGACGAAACCCCGATTGTGACGCAATAGTGTGATGCTCGGGACCGTGTTGCAAGCGGGCTGTTTGTCCCCCCGGTCTCAAGCCTCGAAGTCGGCCGCCAGCTGCATGATCTCCTGGCGGATTGCCGTGCGTTCGGCGACCAGGCGGAGGTAACCCCAGCGCTGGAATTGCGACACGGCCACAGCTCTCGCGCTGCCGCGCAGCTCGTCGAGTCTCTCGAAGACCAGTAAAGCCACATACCCGCTGATTGGAGCCAGAACGAGCGCTCCGACACCTGCCAAAGCACCAAAGCTGAAACCGACGGCGAGGGCGACTATGATCCAGGCGAGAGGGAACAGCAATGCGCCGGCGATGAGCTTGATCGTCGCGACGATGCCTTCGTCGCCCCGTGACAGTCCGGTCGCGATGAATGCGACCATGCGGTACGCCGGGTAGTTGACGATCGCGCCGATCAGCGCGATTGGAAGGCCGAGTATCAGGACGCCCACTGTCTTGACTGCTTCGCCCATCTGGTGCGCGCCGCGGGCTGCAGCCGGCCTCAGCGTGTGCGGGTCGAGCCCCGTCTCACGCAGCTCTGTCTCATAACGAGTTATGCGTGCCGTGATTGCTGCGAGACGCTCGGGTGCATTTGTGCGAAGCGTCGCATAGCCGGCCATGAATCGCCGGCGCAGCTCGAACTTGTCGACGAGGCGCTCAGCTGCCGCGGGATCCTCGGACGAAAAGACTTCTTCCGCGCGTGCGACGAGCGCCAGTGCTTCGTGCTCGTCGGCCTGAAGCGTGACGTCACTGAGTGCCTGCTCGATGCGCTCCGTCACTGCATGTACAGCGTCGGACGGCGGCTCGCCGTTTGGTTTCAGCGGCGCGGGCGTCACGGAAACCGGCTCACCGAAATAGAGGAGCGCAGAGCTTCGAAAGAGTCTCTTGGCTGTGTAGTAGATCCCGAGCGGTACAATGGTCAGCGGCTCCCCGTCGCTATTCATTGAAGTAGCGCCGAGTGCGATGCGCGCCGCGCCGGTCTTGAGCGGCCGCATTTTCGGATCGTCGTGAGACGCGCCTTCGGGGAAAATGGCGATCACGCCACCGCTGGCGAGAATGGCGCGAGCGCGCTCGAACGTCTGGCGATTCTTTGCCGGATCGAAGCCACCGTCCTGGCGGCGGTAAACGGGAATCGACCCGAGTGCCGTCACGAACCAGCTGATTACCGGCATCTCGAACAGAGGCGCCTTCGCGAGAAACGACACCGGGCGGGGCGACAGGCACAGCAGGAACAGTGGATCGATGAGGCCGTTAGGGTGATTCACGGCAAGCATTACCGGGCCATCTCGCGGAACGCGATCGATGCCGGATATCTCGATCCGTGGAAAGAACACGCGCAGGATCACGCGCAGGACGGAGCTGATAACTCTTCTCATTGCTGAACGTTACGATCCGGTGTGGACGCTCGCATACGTAGGGCTACGTAGCACATGGTGGCCACAGCCAGTGTAGGGAATTCCCCTTCGGCACCGTCGCGTTCCCTCACAGGAAAATCCGCACTCCTCCCACAAAGATTAGTTGAAGCCCGACATTGCGGCGGATTTCTGAATCATACCTTGATCGCAGCTTCGAACACCTGCCTGCGACAACAGGAGAATTCAGATGATCGTCAAATTTTTTCTAGTTCCGTTACTCACCATCGCCGCGACTGCCACATTCGTTCGAGCCCAAGGCACAGATGGCCTCAGCCTCGAGCTGCGCCCGGGTAGCGAGCTCTCGTTCGAGGGAACGTCCACTCTCCACGGGTTCACCTGCAAGACGACAAAGCTCCAGGCTACGGTGCAGGTGGACGGCGGCTACAGCGAAACTCGGCTCTCACAGCTGCACCGACCGCTCAAGACCGTCGAAATCGTGATTCCGGTCAAGAGCCTGACGTGCGGCAACAAGGGCCTCGAAGAGAACATGCGCAAGACCCTCAAGGCCGATCGCTATCCGGACATCCGTTACGAGCTGTCCACCTACGAGATCCCGGCGACCTCGGTCACCGACAACGGTCTCACACTCAAGGCGGTTGGAAAGGTGACGGTCGCAGGGAAGGAGAACACGATCGAAATGCTGATCAAGGCGGAGCGTCTCGCGGACGGGAGTGCAAGAGCAACTGCAACCCAGTCTCTCCAGATGACCGACTTCGGCATCAAGCCTCCGGTATTCATGCTCGGCACGCTCAGGACCGGCAACAAGATCGTGGTTTCGTTCAAGCTCGTGGCAAGCCCGCGGACGCTGGCATCGCTCGGCTTCCCGAATCAGTGACAGCCTTAACCAAAGCACAGTCTCGACGCAATCAATCTCAATAATCCAACAGGAGTGCACGATGAAACGCTCGAATACTTATCTCGTCTCGGTCGCGCTGGTTCTTGCAGCCGCAATTCCGGCAGCTGCCCAGGAGCTGGCCCGGGTCGCCGTTGTCACAGACTCGCCGGAGGTCATGGCGCCGGCACCCGACACCGCGAAAACAGTGAAGGCGCCGCGCTTCGCGCCGCCGCCAATCGAGATCCAGTATTTTCGCCCGCAGGATCGTCGCGGTCTCAACGTGTTCGAAGCGCCGAAGGAAGAAGGCGCTCCCTACACCGGCTTCAAGCTCAGCTGGGGCGCTGCATTTACTCAGCAGTACCAGTCGCTGAAGCACAGCAACGCCGCCAGCCCGAAGCTGGTGACCACTGCCGGCGTAAGCACTGACGCGAACAAGCTGATCGAGATTGGATCGGGCTTCAACAACGCAGTAGCCAATCTCTACTTGAATGCGCAGCTGGCCCGCGGCATTCGCGTTTCACTCAACACCAATCTTTCGTCGCGGCACCACAGCGAGACCTGGGTAAACGACGGGTTCCTGCTGATCGACGCCTCTCCGTTCGATGTCAACGCGCTCAACACGCTCATGAAGTACCTCACGCTGCGCGTCGGGCACTTCGACATCAATTATGGTGATGCGCACTTCCGTCGCAGCGCGAACGGCAACGCGATGTACAACCCGTTCGTCGGCAACTACATCATGGATGCCTACACCACCGAGATCGGCGCCGAGGCATATCTGCGCTCCAACGGCTGGCTGGCGATGGCGGGAATGACGGGTGGAGAGATCCGCGGCCAGGTCACGAAGCCCAAGGACCGCTCGATGACGTACCTCACCAAGCTCGGCTGGGACAAGCAGCTCAGCTCGGACCTGCGTGTGCGTGTGACTGGTTCGTCCTATGCCAAGTCAAAATCGGTGAGCAACACCTTGTTCAGTGGTGATCGCGCGGGCTCGCGATATTATAGCGTGCTCGAGAACACCACGTCGACGGAGTCGGCACAGGCCTGGTCGGGCGCCATAAACCCCGGCTTCAAGAGCTCCGTGCACGCGATCGTCTTCAACCCATTCGTGAAATTCCGCGGCCTCGAGCTGTTCGGCAACGTCGAGCGGGCCAAGGGAAGAGCAGCCACTGAGCTGACGGATCGCACGTGGCGCCAGAACGTTGGCGAAGCGGTCTATCGGTTCCTCGATCAGCAGCTATATGTGGGCGGCCGTTACAACACGGCGAAGGGTGACCTCGTCGGCATGCCGAATGACGTGAAGGTGCAGCGGTATCAGCTTGGCGGCGGATGGTTCATCACGCCCAACGTGCTGATGAAGGGCGAGTATGTAAACCAGAAGTACCTCGACTTCCCGAGCACCGATATTCGCAGCGGTGGGAAGTTCAAGGGACTGATGGTTGAAGGAGTAGTTGCCTTCTTTCCTGCGTGGTTGGCAGCGTAAAATGGAACGTGCTTCCTTCGCCCACTTTGCTTACCGCCCAGATTCGCCCGCCGTGGGCCTCGATAATTCCACGGGTGATTGTCAGCCCGAGCCCCGCTCCTTCGCGATCGGTTCTTCGGGATTGCCAGAAGCGATCGAAAGCGTGGGAGAGCTGCTCCTCGTTCATACCCGGACCTCGATCAATTACAGACACCTCGACGTGATCGTCCCGTCGCTCAGCCCTCACATCGATCGAGCTCTCTGGAGGCGAAAACTTCACGGAGTTGCCGATCAGATTCGATAGAGCCTGACGTATGCGCTCCCGATCCACGGAGACCATTGGCAAGCCACGCTCGGTGGAGAATTGAAGGCTTATCGACTTTGCGCTTGCGATGGGATTCAGCGTTCCGAACGCATCGGAAAGCAGATCGCTGACATCGGTCGGAGCGGTCTCGATCTTCAAGCGGCCGGCCTCGATCCTCGTGACGTCGAGCAAATCGCGAATCAGCGAGTCCATCTGCTCAGACGCCTGACGGATGATTGTCGAATACTCGATGACGTCGAGCGGAAGAGGGAAGCTTCGTTCGGTTCCGAGAATCGCACCGGTTAGCATCTTCACCGCGTTGACGGGGTTCCGGAGGTCGTGCGACACTATGCCGATCATATCGTCGCGCGCGCGGAGACCGAGAGTCACCTGCTCATGAAGCCGGGCGTTGTCGATGGCCAGTGCGGCGCGGCGACTCGTGTCTTCGGCGAGCACTACGTCGTCAGGGTCGAGCTTTCGCCGTCGCGTATAGAGCTCCATTACTCCCAGCAGCTGGTCTCGCGCCACGAGCGGCAGAACGAGCGCTGAAGCGGCGGCACCGTCGGAGAAGATAGGGCCGGACTCGCCCAGCATGGCTGCCAGCCGCGGCTCCGCGGTTTCCGAATTCGGAATCGAGAAAACCTTTCCTGTGCGAATCACTTCAGCGACGGGGTGTGACCCTCTCAGGTCGACGGGTGATTCGACACGCAGCATCTGCAGTTGCTCGGCACGCGGCGCATCGACATGCGCGGCCGCAACTCCGTGAAACGTGCCGCCGTGGAAGACACTGACAATAGCCGCATCTGCCAGTGTGGGCACCGCAATGCGCGCAGCGCTGCTGACGGTTTCGGCAGTGCCGAGTGACAAGGCCAGGACCTCGCCCGCTTCGGCCAGAAACCGCTGGTTCTGCTCGGCCCGCCGTCTGAAGGTGATGTCACGCAGGACGACAGAATAAACGCGGTTAGGCCCGCTCCCCAGGTGAGAGATAGCCGCTTCAGCTGGAAATTCCTCGCCGCTCTTTCGCAGACCGGAGATCTCATTGCGCTCTCCCATCCGGCGGGCCTGGACGGTTGACTGGCCGAAGCGTCTCACATGATCGCGATGAGTCGAGCGATAGCGGGCGGGAATCAGCAATTCGATCGGCTGGCCCAGCGCTTCCTCGCGGTCATAGCCGAAGATCCGCTCCGCACCTTCGTTGAAGAACGTAATCCGCTGAGCCTCATCGATGCAGATGATCGCATCTGCCGAGATTACCGCAATTCCGGCGAGAACTGCGTCGGCGACGGGGTCAGAGACGCCCATTAGCGGGATTTGTAGGGATTTCCACCACGGCTCGATAAAGGTATTGAGCGAAAGGTTCCGCAGTCCACCCGACAGTTGCTCCAGACTGTGAATCGTAGGTTGAGTGAACCCGAAGGCGACTACGATTGAGCACAACCATCGAGCGAGAAATGACCGAAAAATCCACGTCCATCGATAACATCGTCAGGGAGATCTCTACCAGGCGCGGCTTTCTGAAGCGTGCTGCGGTCACTGCGATTGCGGGCGGCGCAGTAGCTGCTTGCAAGGAAGGCAGCGCGCAGAAAGTGGCCCGGACGGAGGGCGGCTCTTCTCTGACGCCGAAGCCAGCAGCCGGCCCGGCGCTCAGCGCCGCGGAAATGATGGATAACATGCACGAAGCCGGAGTGAAGGCCTTTCCTGCGAAGACCGCGGGCAAGGGTAATCAGCCACTCGCGCCCCGGATCGAAAAAGGCGTCAAGATCTTCGAGCTCACGGCCGAGAAAATTCAGTGGGAGACAGCGCCCGGCCAGAAGGTCGAAGCCTGGGCGTACAATGGACAGGTTCCGGGACCGCAGATCCGCGTACGCGAGGGAGACCGCGTGCGATTTATCCTGCACAACAAGCTCGAGCAGTCGACCGCCGTACACTTTCATGGACTCGAGCTTCCAAACGACGTGGACGGCGTTCCGTTCATCACTCAGCCACCTGTGAAGCCGGGCCAGAGCTACACCTATGAATTTACCGTTCCTATCGGGAATCATGGCTCGCACATGTACCACTCGCATCACAACGCCGCTCAGCAGGTAGGGCTCGGACTGCTCGGCGCCTTTCTCGTCGACCCGAAGAATCCGTCGAAGATCGAGCGAGCGGATGTGGACTACACACTCATTCTCAACGACGGTGCGCACGGCTACACCTGCAACGGGAAGGGTTTTCCGGCGACAGAGCCGCTGAAGGTAAAGACGGGCCAGAAGCTCCGTATCCGCTTCATGAATGAAGGGATGATGATCCATCCAATGCATCTTCACGGCATGCACATGACCGTGATCGCCAAAGACGGGTGGGCGGTGCCCGCTCCGTGGAAGTGTGACACGCTGAATGTCGCTCCCGGCGAGCGCTGGGACGTGATTGTGAACTGCAAGGCGCCGGGCGTCTGGGCGTTCCACTGCCACATCCTCCCGCATGCGGAGTCCGAGCACGGCATGTTCGGGATGGTAACCGCAGTCATCGTCGGCTGAGACGAGATTTTCATATGACATCCACAACTATTCCCGGGATCCGCCACACTTTCTGGAAACCCGCCAATATGGGCTTCACCGGAATCCTCAAGAGCGTGCTGCGCATTCCGCTCGTCCTCAAAGTACTGGGCGCAAACGCGCTGATCATAGCTGTCGTGCTGGCGCTCGTCGGTGGTGGCCTGTGGGGCGAGAGCCAGGGGCAGCTGGTCGTTGTACTTGCTGCGCTGACCGTAGTGTGCATCGTAAACCTTCTCCTTGTTCGGCTTGCTCTCAGTCCGATCAATCACCTCGAGGAGGTTGCCGACCGCGTGTCGGCCGGGGACTTCGCCGCGCGCGCGCGTCCGTCACTCGTGGCGGATCCGCAGCTCGCCCGTCTGTCCGACACGGTAAACGAGCTGCTCGATTCGCTGGCGGCGGAGCGGCGTCGCATTCAGAAGCTAGGCGTCGAGGTCGTCACGGCCCAGGACACCGAGCGCTCGCGAATAGCGGGTGAGCTTCACGAGTCGATCGCGCAGACCTTGGCCGCGGTACGATTTCAGCTCAGCGCGGCCGACGCAGGGACTTCCGACCCCGCGATGAAGAACAGTCTCGCCACCGCCCGCGGGATGATCGGAAAAGTCATGGAGGAAGTGCGCAACATCTCGCAATCGCTGCATCCGCGAATGGCAGACGATCTCGGGCTCGTCATCGCTCTGGAGGAGCTTGCGCATCAGACCGGTGAGCGAAGCGGTCTCAAGGTGAAGGTTACGGCGAACATCGGGCAGAAGCAGGTGCCCGCAGCCGTCGGGGCAACCTTGTTCCGTGTTGCCCAGGAATCACTGAAAAGTGCCGAAGCGCGCGCCGCGGACGGTACAGCGGAGATCCTGCTGTATTCCAGCAACGGCGCTATCTGTCTCGAGGTCAGCGACAACAATCAGGGATTGGACAGCGGCGACTCGATGGTCGATAATTCTGGCAATGGGTTGGCGACGATAAGGGACCGCGTCGCGTTGACCGGAGGTGTGATGCGAATTGCCAGCGAGCAGAATGGCGGCACGAAGGTAACGGCCGAGCTCCGTCCTA
This sequence comes from Gemmatimonadaceae bacterium, assembly GCA_035633115.1. Classification (NCBI taxonomy): domain Bacteria; kingdom Pseudomonadati; phylum Gemmatimonadota; class Gemmatimonadia; order Gemmatimonadales; family Gemmatimonadaceae; species Gemmatimonadaceae bacterium. Next base: position 65,612 of record DASQFN010000008.1, read on the forward strand.
CAGACGAGAATTGATGACGACTGACCTGATTAGAGTCGTCCTCGCTGACGACCACGCCGTCGTCCGCGCCGGCGTCAAGGCGGTTCTCAGCAGCGCGAAGGACATCCAGGTAATTGGTGAAGCGTCGAATGGTCGCGATGCGGTCGCGATGGTCGAGCGACTGAATCCCGATGTCGTCGTCATGGACTTGTCGATGGGCGAGATGGACGGCATCACCGCGACGAAGGAGCTGGTTGGGAACGAAACGCGCGCCAGGATCCTGATCCTCACGATGCACTCAGAGGATGCGTACCTGGTGAAGGTCCTCGAGGCGGGCGCCCAGGGATACCTCCTCAAAAGTGCGGCCGATCGCGAACTGGTCGACGCGGTGCGAGCCGTCGCGCATGGGGACGTTTACATGCAGCCGTCGGCAACACGCGCTCTTGCGAAGGGAATACAGCGCAAGTCGGAGCACGCCGACGAGCGCGAGAAGTACGAGAAGCTCACCGAGCGTGAGCGCGATGTGCTGCGATACGTTGCGGGCGGTTTCAGTGCCCCGGAAATCGGCGAGAAGCTCTTCATCAGCCCGAAGACCGTCGATACGTACAAGCAGCGAATCAACGAGAAGCTCGGGCTCGCGCATCGGTCAGACTACGTGGACTTCGCTCTCAAGCTCGGCTTGCTGAACAAGTAAACCGCCCGTGGAGTGCCGCTTCGCTCCACATCGTTACAGCTGAAGCGTCAATGAACAGGAAGACCGATGCGACCGGGAGTTTTCTTCGTTAAGCGGCGGGAGACAACCGAGATTCTCCAACCGGCCTCATAGGTCTCACCGGTCTGGTAGAGATAGCCTCTGCACTTTCGAGTGGCTTGCTTGCGCGCAAGGCATTCAGTATCACTGCCACGTCGATCACCTCTTGAAGCAGCGCTCCCTGAACCGGAGTAATTCCTCCGAGCGCCGCAATCGCCGCGGCGCCCGCGCTCAGGCCCAGGCCGAACCAGATCGACTGCCGGGCGATGCGCATCGTTCTCTGACTTATGCGCACACTTTCCGCCACGCGTGAGATGTCGTCCACAAGGATCACGACGTCGGCCGCTTCCGCAGTGATTCCACCGCCCTGGCTGGCCAGAGCGATCCCGACAGTGGCGGTGCTCAGTGCCGGAGCGTCGTTGGTTCCGTCGCCGATCATCGCTACACGCTCTCCGGCTTTCACGAGATCCCGCACCACGTTGACTTTCTGCTCCGGCAGCAAATCCCCTGCGGCTTCGCGAATCCCAATCTCGTCGGCAACAGAGCGAACGTTCGAGTACTGATCGCCGGAAAGGAGGAGCGCCCGTTTCACGCCCAGCCGGCGTAGCGCAGAAAGGAGATCTGGAATCCCTGGCCGAACTCGATCCGCGTACTCGATGATTCCAGAGAGCCGTCCGTCAACGACCACATATGCCCTCAGCCCCTCTCCCTGGTCGTTGAGCGAATCGAGCGCGGCGCGCACCACGGGATAGCGATCCAATGCGTATGAAGCAGCGCCAACGGTGACGGCGTGACCCTCGACAAGCCCGTTTACGCCGCGACCAGCATCTTCGTGCACATCGGTCGCGAGGGGCAGTGGACCATAGGCCTGCTCGGCGGCTTCGACGAGCGTTCGAGCCAGAAGATGACTGGAGCCTCGCTCGACCGCCCCAGAAAGACGAAGGATCGTTGAATCTGGCAGCGAACCGATGCGAATCACGCGTCGCACCTGCGGCCGTCCGACCGTCACAGTCCCCGTCTTGTCGAACACGGCTGTCGTCAGCTGTCCGAGATTCTCGAGGGCCGTGCCATTTCTGATGATGATCTGGCGCCTGGCCGCAGAGTTGATTCCACCGATCATTGCAACAGGTACAGCGAGAAGCAGCGGGCAAGGCGTCGCGACGACGAGGATCGCGAGAATGCGAACTGGATCCCCCGAGATCGCGTACGCAACGAGGCAAACAACCAGCGTGAGCGGTGTGAACCAGACGCCGTATCGATCGGCGAGGCGCTGAAGCGGAGCCTTGCTCGCCTGCGCCGAGCGGACGAGCTCGACGATTCGTGCGTACTGACTCTCACTCGCGGGAGCGAGCGCCTCGATCTCGAGTGGACTTTCCTGATTGAGGCTGCCGCTCATTACCCGTGATCCATGAACCACGGTCACAGGGAGCGGCTCACCGGTGAGCTTCGCAACATCGATATGTGAGCGTCCAGTGATGACGATGCCATCGCATGGAATCAGCTCTCCGGGGCGGATCAGCAGCAGATCGCCAACTCGTACGTCGCCTGCTTCGATATCGTCCACCGACCTGCCGGATATGCGATGAGCCAGGCGCGGAGCGGCGTCCTCGAGAGCTCGCACTGCATCGGTCGCCTTGCGCTCAGCATACCGCTCCAGCGCCTCGCCTCCGGATTGCATCAGCACGATCACAAGACCGGCGAGGGGCTGCCACAGAATCAGCGCGAGCAGTATGGCAAGCGTTGCGACGAGATCGACTGCGAAGCGGCCAGACGCAACTTCTCGCGCTGTCTGCAACACCAGCGGCGTCCCGACAATCAGGAGGCCGAGCCACCAGACAACCTCGGCTGCGGCAGGACTCGCGTCCCCAATCACGACCAGCGTGCCCAGTGCAACAAATGCGATGGTGACGAACGGCAGCCACCCCGCCCTCAGCCAGCTCTGCCAGGCTCGACGGGGTGGCAGCTTATCGGTGTGCACCTTCCGTCCGGGTCAGGCGAAAGCTGCTGAAAGCGCGTGAGGCGATTGGAGAACACGCTCGCGAACCGGCAGCTCCGACGGATGAACGACGAGCATCGACAGCAGTCCCTCACTCATCACGCGGTCGGCAACGCTGCCGATGATCGCTCGCGCAATGCCCCCACGGCCATGTGTCGCGATTGCAATCAGGTCTTCGTCGCTTGCCTGAGCAAAACCGGCAATTGCTCGCGGGACATCGTCGGCAACGACTACGGCTGAGTGGATGTGGAGACCGGGCTCAACCAGCGCGATTCGCATTTTTGCGAGGTAGCGCTCTGCCTCATCGATGCCTGCTGCCCTGCGCGGGGCAATCCAGGCTCCTGGTTGTGCGGGAGCCGTCTTCTCGGGCGTGACGATTCGCAGAAGAGTCAGTTGCGCGTGCTCGATTTTCGCCAGGGCGACAGCGAACTGGAGACTTCGTTCGGCAAGCGATGAACCGTCGAGAGGAACAATGATGCGCTTGTAGCAGGGACCGTCGATGAGCTCCGTGGCGAGCGAAGGCGGACGCACTACGAGCACGGGGATTCCCGACTCGCGGATGAGCTGATCAGCAACGCTGCCGAGGAATGCCCGCGATATTCCGCGCCGCGCGTGCGTCGCCATGACGATAAGGTCAACTCCGTGGCGGAGCGCATGGCCGCGAAGGGCGTCCGCAACGGGTCCTTCCTCGACCGTCGCGGATATCTCGACGTTCGAGTTCGATTTGCACTCGGCGGCCAGGCGATAGAGCTGAGTGCGCAAATCGTCGCGCTCGATTGTCCAGGCTGCACTTTCGAGGGCCATCGTGTCGGGCCCGCCGGACATAATCGGACCGGGTGCAACGCGAACCAGCCGCAGCCGAGCTCCCGATTTCCGGGCAAGTCGCAGTCCCTGAAACACAGCCTCACGGGAGAAGGCAGATCCATCCACGGGCACCATGATAACGCGGTACATACGGTCTCCTCTGTTGATTGCGGTCAGGAGGACGAGATTGCTGCGGTCGGGATCATCGGGTGCTCGCCGCCCGGCCGCTCAGACTGTCAATTGCAATTGCGAAGAGCTCGGTACGGAATGGAACGGGATCCGTTTCACGGAACGTTTCAGGCGCAAAATCGCGAACGAGCTCGAGCGCTTCCTGCTTCAGCTCCAGGTGCTGGGGCGTTCCTTCCTTCCCGACTTGATAGAAGCTGCCGTGCGCGACAACGCTCTCCCAGTCGAAAGGCCCGCGAACCTCGTCAACCTCGAACGCGACCCACTGGTTGTGGCGTAAGGTCATGAGCTTGTCGCTCGGGGAAGTTCGGCCGTAGAGCCAGTTGTCGCGGTAGACGTAGTGGATTGGCCGGATGTCCACGCGATCGTGAAACGAGAACGCAAGCCTGCCGACGTGATTTCGCGCGAGCAGCGCGCGTATCTCGTCATCGCCGAGCTCGCGGAATACTACCTTGTCTTTCGGCTGTTTCGTGCCTCGAGTCGAGCGTGTTGAGTTCACGCGTTTCACCTGTAAGCAGATCGATGGAATGAAGGTGCTGGGCAGGCGTCGCGATCGCAGTCAGAGATTTTCAGGAACGACTGTCAGGGAAACCCGTGATGATTCCGGGACACTGCGCGGTGTTACCTCACAGGAATTCGGGTTTCCGCCGACTGTAGGTGGCTCCCCGGGCGACGATCTTCGAGGTGGTTCCGCGCACACTCACCGGTGTGCTCATCGCGAACGAGAATCGCCATCGTCGAGGATCCCATGATAACCCGGACCACGCCTCTCCAGGGCACCGAGCAGCAATGGCAATACGAAACGCCGATGACCGGTGGTGTCGTCGTCGGGTTCGATGGCTCATCCGCTTCTAATGCCGCGCTGGAGACAGCCGGCGTCATAGCCGCCGCGAAGAGGTGCGCAGTGCACGTGGTGAGCGTTCTGCAGCCGATGTCGTCATACAAGCTCGAGCTCGGAGGCGATCACTCTCCTTCCCAGGTTGAAAACCTCCGACGACAATTGCGCGACGCGGCGATCCAGGATGCGATTGGCACAGCTGCCGAGAGAGCCGGCTGGACGCGACAAGTCGTGATAGGTAATGCTGCAGCACAGATCGCAAAGGTGGCGGAAAGACGCGGGGCGGACCTGATTCTTCTGGGGAAGACGCAACGCGGAGTGATAGATCGTCTAGTGACCGGTGAGACAACGCTGCAAGTGATGCGCTGCTCATCCGTACCAGTGTTGGTCGTGGATACCGGGATGGAGAGGCCGGCGACGGCTGTCGTGGCTATTGACTTCGGACCGGCGAGCAAACGAGCGGCGCGGCTGGCGCTGGAGATGCTCGGCAAGGAAAGAGGGACCCTATATCTCGTGTACGTCGAGGAGCCCATCGATCTATTCCCCGGTGCCACGATTGCTCCGGTCGCGCAGCACTACCCGGGCGAGGTCCTGGTTCTTTTCAGGCGCGTACTCGATGATCTTCGGGTTCCGGCCGGAGTCGTTGTCGAGACTGTCATGCTGAATGGAATGCCAGTCCCGGCACTTGAGGAATTCTGCGAGCGCGTCGGAGCCGACCTTCTCGCTGCCGGCACGCACGGCTTGTCGCGTGTCGCCTGCTTCTTCCTCGGCAGCGTATCTACGGGTCTGGTTCGACGATCACGGATACCGGTGCTTATCGCTCCCGCATCGGACTGAGGATCCATCCTTGAAGTCATTCGCAGGTGGACACTCCGTGGCGCTCCCGCAGCCTGGAGGAATTTCCCTTACAAGAGTCGCAAACATCGCCTGACTCCTGACGAACGCCCTGAGTTGTACTCTGATCGTATGAGATTCATCAAGCTATTGCTCGTCTTCGTCGGCGCACTGGCGCTGATTGCCGGAGACGCTTCTGCCCAGGAAAAGTCCGGGACTCTGCGGCTTCCGGTACGCGCCGACAGCAAGGTCTGGCTCGAGGGAAGCTCGAACGTGCGGGACTGGACTTGCAAGGCGACCGCACTCGAAGCTCTCATCGCCGTGGATGCGTCGAGTGTCGACAGCAACGACAATGCCGCAATTGCACGCTCGCTTCGCGGAGTCGACGTGATTGTTCCGGTGAGGGGACTCAAGTGCGGCGACCGCCACATGGAAGCGAACATGTACGACGCGCTCAAAGCGCCAAAGCCGCCGGCAATCGGCTACATAGTCGCCGACTTCGAGATCACTCCATCAGTGGTGGGTGATAACCTGATGGTCGAGGCAATCGGCAGGATGATCGTTGCCGGCGCCGAGCGTCCCGTGCGGATGACGGTCAAGACGGAGAATCTCCCGGACGGCACGCGACGAGCCCGCGGAACGGTGCCGATTCTCATGACCGACTTCGGAATCGTCCCGCCGCGACCGTGGTTCGGAGTTCTACGGACAGCGAACAAGGTTCACATTCACTTCGAGATCTTCGTCAGCCCGCAGGCGCTGGCCTCGGCACAGCGACTGGCCGCAGCCCAAAAATCGGCTGAGGTCCCGACGCAGTAGCACACATAGGGGGAGGGGAGTCATGAACGCCATTGCCAACGGTCCCATCGCGCGCGAGATGCCGGCGAAGCGTCACTCGCCCGTGCGTCGCGCCGTAATACTCGTTGCAACCGACGGATCCGAGAGATCGCACGCAGCCTACACAGCCGCAGAGCTGATTGCGGCGCAAACCCACGCACGAGTCCACGTGCTCTCCGTTGTGGAGCCATTCCCTCCTGTCGCCGAAATTCCGGGAACGACGATTCCAACCCCGGGTGTCGAAGAATCGACAAAGGATGCGCTGCGCGCCGACATGGTGGAGCAGCTCCTGACGCGAGGGCGCCTTGGACGGTGGTCGACCGAGATATTGGTGGGAAAGCCGGCAAGGGTAATTGCCGAGGTCGCGAAGGAGCGCGAGGTGGACCTCATCATTATCGGCGCGGGGCAGCACGGGATGATCGACCGTCTGCTCGGAGAGGAAACCTCGAGTAACCTCGCCAGGGTTGTCCAACGGCCGGTGCTCGTGGCTTCGCCGTCCCTTGTACGCCTTCCAAGGCGCGTTATCCTCGCGCTCGACCTGGATCAGTCAGATCGCGGCGAGCTTGTCAGCGCGCTCGAGCTTCTTGGCTCGCCGGAAGAGGTGTCCGTCGTGCACGTGACTCCCCGTTCCGAATCTTTCGGAATTGATTGGGCGGAATTCGACGATGAGTATCGCGGCGATGTGGCCAGAGCGTACGGCGAGCTGGTGGCAGCACTTGCTTCGCTTCCTGGAGTCCGGCCGACTCTTGCCATCGAGCACGGCGAAGCAGCACGCGAGATCAATCGGTTCGCGGAGCGCAACGCTGCAGACCTGATCGTGCTCGGTGTGAAGCGCCGGAGCCCATTCTCAGTTGCCCCCGGCGCAGGTATCGCGTTGAAAGTCGCTCGCTCGGCCGGCTGCTCGGTGCTCCTCGTTCCAAAGCACCGTTCAGCGTTTTGACGAATGGATTTCTCCCGACGTCGCCACCGGGCTTATTGAGCGGTTGAGGCGGCGAGCGGGTCGGCTGCCGTCAGCTGGTCTTGTCGAACACGAAGCTGCGATTCGGGAGCTGCCTCTCGGCCACCGCCCGGGCAATGTCCATTGCCGAAACCAAACCCACGAGGTGGCCGCGATTCAAGACCAGAACGCGATGGATGCCGTACTCGCGCATCATGTCGGCCGCGCTTCTCACGTCAGCGTCGGGGGACAGCCACCGAATGGTCTTGGTCATCACGTCCTCTACCAGGTGGTTCGATAGCACGTCCGACGAGGACTTGCCCTGACTGTCGATTACCTCGTCCGTCTCTTCAGTGTGCTCGTCCCACATATCGGTAAAGAAGGAATGTGAGTCATCGTCATCGCCGAGATTGGGGATCTCGTTCCATTCGGGGACTTCACTCCACTCGCCGGCGGGAACCCGTTCCGGCCGGGCTTGGTCGTCACGCGGCGGGGTCGCGGCAAAGGACAGGAGATCGCCGGCCGAAATCACCCCGACGACGCGCTGTCCTGAAACGACGGGTGCGCCGCTCACATGTCGCGCGGTGAGAATCTCCATCGCTTCCCGGAGGGTCATCTGCGGCTCGAGAGTCATCACCCGTCGAGTCATTATGTCGCGTAATCTGAGCATGTCCGCATTCCTCGAAGTGTCGCTGGTTGCACCGATCCCGGTGGTTGGTCGTTCCTTACTTCGTGACGATACGGGTTGAGTGCAGCCAGGCAGATCAGGGGAAGCTTGAAATCACCGTGGGGAAACCTCCGACACAGCTGAGGCGATTCTCCGCGAGTTCTCACAATCGGGGTTTCCTGCACGCGTTTGCGTGTGTTTGCCCGATAACAATACCCGCGGTGTGTAGCCAGTCTCAGGAAGCAAGGATCAGTCGATTTCATGGTCATTTTTCTCCGCAGGCCTTAATGACGAACCTGAAGCTTGGCGCGAACGTAACCGTGTTCTTGCTCTTTTTCGGGATGTCGTTCATCGACGCGATCGTGTCAGGCCACTGGGTGGGCGTATTTCTCTGGGCGGCCTTCGGTGCGCTTTTCCTCCGCGCTGACAACCGGAAAACAGTAACGCACTAGAGCAGTCCTCAACCGGCCACGTAAGCCTTTCCCTTACGAGGCCATGGACATTCCCGAAGCGGATCTTCGGAATTCGCCTGATGCTCGGCCGTGGAAGCGCGCGTGATCTTGCTGCGACGCGAGTGAGATCCACCGGACGCAAACCAAGAGAGAGGGCGATGAGACGATTTCCTTTCCTTCCGAAGCCGGCGCTGCTCTTTGCCGCCGGTGCTGCAGCGATAGCCGTGTTCTATGCATGCTCGAGAACCGCAACGAATACCAGCGATGTGCTCGCCGGTAACGCGGCCTCGAAGGTCTATGTGGCTCCAGGAACGTACGACGAGTACTACGCGTTCCTGTCCGGGGGGTACAACGGGCAGGTCATGGCTTATGGTCTTCCCTCGGGCCGCCTGCTCAAGCTCATCGGTGTATTCTCCCAGAATCCGGAAACCGGATGGGGATACAGTGAAGAGACCAGGCCGATGCTGCAGACGACCTATGGACTCGTTCCGTGGGACGACACGCATCACACCGAGCTCTCGCAGACCGCTGGAGTGCCGGATGGGCGATGGCTGTTCGTAAACGGGAACAACACGCCCCGTGTCGCGCGAATCGATCTGAAGACATTCGAGACGACTGAGATTCTTCAGATCCCGAACGCGGGCGGCGGCCATGCATCTCCATTCACCACGCCTGACACGAAGTACATCATTTCGGCCACGCGCTTCAGCGTTCCGGTACCGAACGCCGACGTACCGATTCCAAGCTACAAGCAGAACTTCAAGGGCACGCTGTCGTTCATCACCGCGGATCAGCCGGGCAGGATGGACATTGCCTTCCAGGTGATGATGCCCGGGTTCAACTACGACCTTGGTCATGCAGGCAAGGACGTATCGGATGGCTGGTTCTTCTTCACGATGTACAACACAGAGCAGGCGTACGAGAAGCTCGAGCTGAACGCGTCGCAGAAAGACAAGGACTTCATTGCCGCGGTGAATTACCGGCAGGCCGAGCAGTGTGTTGCGCAGGGCAAGGCGAAAGCCACGTCGTCGGACTACTTCCACAACGTGCTTGACGAAAAGACGCGCATGGCCCGCTCCGAGCGCAGGACTTCAGTGAAGATGCTCGACCCTCGCGACTGTCCGGGGCTGGTCTACTTCCTTCCCACGCCAAAGTCCCCGCATGGCGTCGACATCGATCCGTCGGGTGAGTACATCGTTGCCGGCGGGAAACTCGCGACTGTGATTCCGGTCCATTCCTTCAGCAGGATGCAGAAGGCAATTGCTGACAAGCAGTTCGAATCCGACGTGGATGGGATCCCGGTGCTCAAGTATGCGTCGACAATCGGGGGCGAAGTTCAGAAACCCGGTCTGGGGCCGCTGCACACGGAGTTCGACGGAAAGGGCAACGCGTACACCTCGATGTTCATTTCATCCGAGGTCGTGAAGTGGAAGCTCGGCACGTGGGAGGTGCTCGACCGGATGCCTGTGTATTACTCCGTCGGCCACATCATGATTCCGGGCGGCGACAGCAAGAAGCCGTGGGGCAAGTATCTGCTGGCCATGAACAAGATCACCAAGGACCGCTATCTGCCGACAGGGCCGGAGCTCGCGCAGTCGGCACAACTCATCGACATCAGCGGCGACAAGATGAAGATGCTGCTCGATTTCCCGACACTGGGAGAGCCGCACTACGCTCAGGCGATTCCTGCGGATTTGGTCACAAGAACCAGCATGAAGTTCCATAAGCTTTCCGAAAACAGGAATCCGGACATCACCGCCTCGGAAGCAGCGGGTGGGATACGCCGCGAAGGGAAGAAAGTTCACGTCAACATGGTCGCGATCCGAAGCCATTTCGCTCCCGACAATCTCGAGGGCGTGCAGCTCGGCGATACGGTTCTGTTTCACGTCACCAACATCGAGCAGGACTGGGACATCGTCCACGGCTTCGGGGTGATGGGCGCGACCAACTCGGGGATCGTGATCCCGCCGGGTGAGACAAGGACGATCAAGTGGATCCCGTCGATGGTTGGCGTCTTTCCCTTCTACTGCACGGATTTCTGCTCGGCGCTCCACCAGGAGATGCAAGGCTACATCAGGGTGTCGCCGGCAGGCTCGAATGTCGCGCTGTCCGCGAACGTGAGTGCAAAGGCCGCGACGCAGGTAGAACGGATGAAGCAGGTTCCACGTGCGTCAAGCGCTCCTCGCTGATCGCGCGGGGTGGGCGGGCGGACGCTCCGGCGTCCTGCCCGCGCTACTCGGGCAAGCCCCGATGATCGCGACGAAACCCATGCCAAACCGGAGAGGAATGCCTTCGCTTTCGAGAGCTCTCGTCGCGATTTCATCGTTGCTGCTCGCAGGGTTGTTCTTTTTCCCACTGTGGCAGGTGCGGCTCAAAGCGCCCCAATATCCTGAAGGACTGGGGATGAACATCCGCATCAATACCATCGAGGGAGCAACCGAAAACGACCTGAAGAACATCAACGGCCTGAACCATTACATCGGAATGAAGCCGATCGATCCGGAAACAATTCCGGAGCTCAGGTTCATGCCGTGGATCGTCGGGGCGCTGATCGTTTCCGGACTGGCCGTGGCTGCCGTGGGGAGGCGGACAATTCTCTATTCCTGGCTCGCCGGATTTTTTGCCCTCGGGGTCGCCGGACTGATCGATTTCTGGCGATGGGAGTACGACTACGGGCACAACCTCGACCCGACCGCGATCATCAAGATCCCGGGGATGTCGTATCAGCCGCCTCTGATCGGGACGAAGCAGCTGCTCAACTTCGAGGCGGTCTCGCTGCCCGGCATCGGTGGCATTCTTGCCGGCGTCGCGTTTGCGCTTGGATTGTTCGCGGTCATTCACAGCCTGCGGCAGGGCAGGGCCTCGCAAGACAGCCACGCCGTGTCCGCGGCGGGCGAAACTTTCCGGTCCGCCTGATGCGTCCGCCAGCAATTCTGTTCGCACTCTGCCTTGTTTGCGGAAGTGCATCTGCGCAGCAGACGATCACCGTCTCCCCGTCGGGCAAGCTCCGCTCGATTACGGCAGCGATAGCCGCGGCTCGTCCGCACGACCGAATAGTCATCAAGACGGGCGTGTACCGCGAGCCAACGATCGTTGTCGCGAAGCCGGTCGAGATAACCGGCGAGGGATTTCCGGTTCTGGATGGCCAGTCGGCACGGCCGATCATGGTTATCACCGCCGACAGCGTAACGGTCCACGGCATTCACTTCCGGCGCGTTGGCACGAGCTTCGTCGAAGACTGGGCGGCGCTGCGAGTAGAAAACGCAAAGGGATGCTCGCTGGAGAACAATCTCATCGACGACGCTTTTTTCGGCATTTACCTCGCGCGCGTCAGCCAGTGCTCAATAAAGGGGAATGTCGTTCGCGGCCGCAATTCGCGTGAAATGGCTTCAGGAAACGGGATCCACATCTGGCAGTCCAGCCAGATCGACATCGCCCGGAACCGTATTTCGGGTCACCGTGACGGGATCTACTTCGAGTTTGTGCGGAACAGCACGATTGCCGGTAACGTGAGTGAAAAGAATCTCCGTTACGGCCTGCATTTCATGTTCTCGGATGACTGCCGCTACACGGCGAACGTTTTTCGGAGCAATGGCGCGGGTGTCGCCGTCATGTTCACCCGCCGGGTTGAGATGATCGGCAACCGGTTCGAGAACAACTGGGGAAGCGCGGCGTACGGTCTGCTCCTGAAGGAGATCAGTGACAGCCGCCTCGAGCGGAATGTCTTCTCGCGTAACACGGTTGGCCTCGTCGCTGACGGCGCCAATCGACTGCGGGCGCTCGAGAACCAGTTCAGCGACAACGGGTGGGCGGTAAAGCTCGAAGCAAGCACGGATGAAGCTCTTTTCACGCGCAATAACTTCACGGACAACACGTTCGACGTCTCCACGAACAGCACCCAGCCGTCCGCGAAATTCGCGGGCAACTACTGGCAGGACTATGCGGGCTACGATCTCGATCGAAACGGAATCGGCGATGTGCCCTTTCGCCCAGTCCGTCTCTTCTCCGTGATCGTCGCGCACAACTCTCCGACGATAATTCTCCTCCGAAGCCCGTTTGTACGACTGCTCGATACGGCTGAGCGGATAATCCCCGCGCTGACGCCCGAGCTGCTCGCTGACGCTTCACCGGCAATGCGGCGGTTCAGATGGTAGAGATCGAGGGGCTCCGAAAACGGTTCGGCCGGCTCTGCGTTCTCGATGGAGTCGACCTGAGCATTGCGCGCAATCGCGTGACTGCAATCGTCGGTCCGAACGCGGCCGGGAAGACAACACTGATCAAGACGATTCTCGGACTCACTCGCCCTGATGGCGGCACCATCCGGGTGAATGGCAAACCTGTGGACGGGCGCGAGGATTACCGAGCTCACATCGGCTACATGCCCCAGATCGCGCGCTTCCCCGACAATCTGAGCGCCACCGATCTCTTCGAGATGCTGAAGGACCTGAGGGGCGCTGGTGTTGCGGTGGACCAGCGATTGGCCGAAGCGTTCAGGCTCGACTGCGAGGTTTCGAGGCCGCTGAGGACACTTTCCGGCGGAACACGTCAGAAGATCAATGCGGTGATGGCTTTTCTGTTCGCCCCGGATCTTCTGATTCTCGACGAGCCGACGGCCGGCCTCGACCCGGTCGCCAGCGGCGTGTTAAAGGCGCGAATCGCGGAGGAGCGAGCGTCGGGAACGACTTTCATTCTCACGTCGCACATCATGAGCGAGCTCGAGGAGCTGGCGGACGATGTGGTGTTTCTTCACGACGGCAGAGTAGAGTTCGCCGGTCCTGTCGCGGAGATCAAGAGTCTCACCCGGCAGAACAATCTCGAGCGCGCAATCGCAGAGATGATGATTCGAGGCGCTGCCGCATGAGCCCGACTGCAAAGATTGCCGCTTTTGAGGTGAGGGACGTTCTCAGAAGCCGGTGGCTGATCGGTTACGCTCTTTTCTTCCTCGTCGTAACAGACGCGCTGCTACGCTTCGGCAGCAGTGAGAAGGCTCTCTTGAGCCTCGTAAACGTGGTGCTGTTCGTCACGCCGCTTGTAACGCTCGTGTTCGCGACCGTGTACCAGTACAACTCGCGAGAATTCATCGAGCTGCTGCTCGCGCAACCGGTAAAGCGGCGTCAGCTCTTCGGCGGACTGTATCTGGGCGTCGCTCTTCCGCTGTCGGTCGTGTTCATCGCGAGCGTGGGCGTTCCGATGATCGTCCATCGCAGCGACAACCCCGTCGCCCTCGGCACCCTCGGCGCCCTGCTGGGAATCGGCGTCGCGCTCACAGGAGTCTTCACCGCAATCGCCTTTCTGGTTGTGGCGCGAAGCGACGACAGGATGAAGGGCCTCGGAATCGCCATCGTGCTCTGGCTCACGTTAGCCCTGCTGTACGACGGCGTGGTGCTGCTGCTCGTGATGATCTTTGCCGATCATGCATTGGAGCAGCCGCTGCTGGCGCTCATGACACTCAATCCGATCGATCTCGCTCGAGTCGCTCTGTTGCTGCGATTCGATGTGTCGGCGCTTCTCGGATACACAGGCGCCGTGATGCGGCAGTTCTTCGGCGCCAGCGCCGGTCTCGCCATCACTTCGAGTGTCCTGGCGCTCTGGGTCGCGGTGCCACTGGTATTCGCGTTCCGCGGCTTCAATCGGAAGGACTTTTGATACTCGCTTCACCCACTAACTAACAGTACGAGGCACACGAGATGACAGGACGAATTCTTGTCGCGATTTCATTTGTTCTTGTAGCTGCGGTCTCATGCAGCAAGGGAGAGAACGCAGCAACGAGTGACGCTCCCGCAGCTGCGCCCGCCGCTCCATCGGTTGCCGGTGCGCCTGCGACTCCCGCGCCCGGCGGGAAGGTGATCGTCGTGGAGATGGTGACGGACGAAAAGGGAAACTACTTCACCCCCGCCGAGATCGAGGCGCATCAGGGTGACGTTATACGGTTCACGCTCAGGGTGGGGGTTCACAACGTGAACTTCCTTGCCGACTCCAACAGCATCAAGACGGGCCTGCCTCCCGCCAGCGACATGCTTCAGCTGCCGGGACAGACATACGATCTGCTGGTCAACCTGCCCGAGGGGGATTACTACTTTCAGTGTGACCCGCACGCCGCGCTCGGAATGAAAGGCAAGCTCGAGGTCGAAGACTGAGCGAGCACGTGAGAAGCTGATGGACTGGTTCGTCAAGGCATTCATCAAGGCGAGTGTCACCTGGCTCGCGCTGGGTGTCACCCTCGGTCTTGCAATAGCGATCCACCCTGTCTGGGTCATCTACCGTCCGGCGCACCTCCACATGCTGCTTCTCGGATTCGTGGCGATGATGATCTATGGCGTCGCCTATCACGTCATTCCGCGATTCGTTGGTTTTCCTCTCCACAGCAGGCGTGCTGCGGGCTGGCACTGGTGGATCTCGAACGTGGGGCTTCTGTTGATGGTCGCCGGGTTTGCGGTGAAGGCTCGGTCGGGCGCCGTAGTCACAATCTTGCTGTCTGCAGGCGGCATCCTCGCCGCGCTCGGCGCATACACGTTTGCGTACGTTCTCTGGCGCACTCTGGAAGGTCCCGCCAGGAAACTCGCCACGCCTCCGGTGACCCAAAGCACCCGACAGAACCTGCCGCTTGCGGAGCCAGCCTCGGCGTCCAGATCGGGTATTGCCACCTAAGTGAGTGCTAGCTCAGATGCCCGTCAAACCACTCTGAGGTGAGGGTCGTGACGGAATCGAATGCCCCGCGTTCTTCGAAAAGGTGGCTTGCGCCTGGCACGACGGCGAGGCGACGCTCGCAATTCAGGCGCCAATATGCCCATCGGTTGAGCTCCAGGATTGCGGTGTCGTTGCTACCGACGATCAGCAGCGTGGCCGCCTCTACTTTGCGCAGAGCGACGTCTGCGAGATCAGGTCGGCCGCCACGCGAGACGACAGCTTGAACGAGAGATGGCATGTCGGCAGCAGATAGCAAAGCGGCGCCGGCACCGGTACCCGTCCCGAAGTATCCAACAGGCAGACCGGAAGCTTCGCTCTCGTCTTTCAGCCAGCGCGCCGCGAGTGCCACGCGCTCCGCAAGAAATCTCACGTCGAAGCGCAGCGCAGCTGTAAGTGCATCCTCACGTTCTTCATCAGGAGTGAGGAGGTCGAGCAGCAGAGTCGCGAATTTCTGGTCGTAAAGTCTTCGTGCGACCATCCGATTTCGACGACTGAACCGGCTGCTGCCACTTCCCTGGGCGAATATGACGACGCCCGTCGGATCGAGTGGCATCGTCCAGTCGGCTTCTATGAACGCGCCGTCAAGGGTGATTCGCACTGTTCGATCGATTGGCCTGTCATAGGCGATCGTTGTCATCGAAGTTCTCCCTGGAGTCGTGATTGTGATTCAATCTCTCGGCTGACCGAGCATCCGCAGTCAGGCAAAACCGGAGAGTCGATCAGCGAAACCAGCACGCGAGATCGTAACGCTGCCCGATGGAGCCGCGCCGGGAATACCTTTATCATCTGGGTGACTTTCGAGCACCTCCCGGTGCTGGGCCCCGAACGGCAACCAATCAGGAGATTGCCATGTCTGATCCCGCCGCACATCGGCACGACCCCGCCGCGGAAAGCGCTTATCCGCCAGTGAGGCAAGCGTCCTCCGGCCCAATTCTGGTCGCAACCGATGGCTCGGCCGCGGGTGAAGCAGCATTCCGCGCCGCAGTGCTCGTTGCCGCGAAGTTGTCCGTGAGTGTGCGCGTCATCGTTGTCGTAGAGCCGTTGCCCGTGCTGGTGCCCGAGCCCTCACTCATAATGCAGCCGCTGGTTGCGTCTCCGGAGATGCTGAACGTCGTTCGTGACCGTGTGATATCGCAGCTCGATGGCCTCGCAACTGAGGGATTGAATTGGCGCGTGGAAATCGAGTACGGAAGGCCAAGCGAAAAAATCGCGAACAAAGCTCGCGCCTGCGATGCGCAGCTGATTGTCATCGGGCTCGTGCACCACGGTGTGGTGGACAGGATTCTTGACGGTGACACCGCGCTCGAGGTGGTGCGTCAGTCTCGGGCGCCGGTGCTTCTCGCATCGGCGGATTGGAAAGCGCAACCGAAGCGCGCTGTACTCGCTGTCGATTTCAGCCCGCAAAGCATCGAAGCAGCTCGCGCCGGGCTGCGTCTTCTCGGAGACGGATCGACGGTGTTTCTCGCACATGTGCGGCCGATGGTGACTGTGTTCGACGGAATGGGCATGTGCAAGGAGGAGTACGAGACTGCCGCGGCGAAAGAGCTCCAGAAGTTCGCCCTTGCGTTGCCTGCTCCGGCTGGAGTGCGTGTCGAGCAGGTGATCCTTTCGGGCAACCCGGCTGCCGCCATGCTTGGCCTCGCCGAGGAGGAGAATGCGGAACTGATCGTCTGCGGCACGCGCGGGGCCGGGCTGGTGCAGCGGCTGCTACTCGGCAGCGTGGCGACGCGGCTCATGCGTCATTCGACACGATCGCTTCTCATCGTTCCCGATTCGGCGGACTCAGCGTAAAGGCGATTTCCTGCGAGCGGCAGCGTCGGAGGCGCAAGTCGGGTATTCGCCGACACCGATGCAGTGGGTTTACCTGACTATCGTGTGCCTTTAGTCCATTTATCATGCCTCTGTAAATAGGCGGCTCTGAAGAGAGCTCGTCGCAGCCGACATTTTGCCGATCGCATGGTCACCCAACGTCGTTTCGTTGTTGCTCTTCTCGCCATCGCGCTGTCATCGCAGCTCGTGCAGGCACAGCTGTTTCGTTGCGACCTGATGGACATGGGCGCGACGGCGTCAATGCAATCGATGCCCAACTCCGCGAGCGATGAGCCCGATGCGATGATCGAGGCCTCTAGCGGCGATCAGGACTCTCAGCACGGTATACCCGCACCCTCGAGCTGCACGGTGAGTGTGATCTGCGTGATTGGTCCGGCCATCCCGGCTATGTCGCAAGCCGCCGTCGATGCGGTCGATGTCTCGCGAGTAATCGCATTCGCGATGATCGCACCCCCCACACGCGCGCTTCGACCAGACTTTCCCCCTCCGCGCGTTTAGTCCCCCCGTATCACGCGCCGCGCATCAACGCCGGCGTAACACGAAGCATGGTGGGACTTGAAATGGTACGTACACATTGCGGGCGCAAAGCCCGAACGCATGTAATTCCTGCGACGTTGCTGATGATCGTCGCGGCATCGCCATTCGCTATCACGGCGGACGCACAGACTGGCGAAATATTGTCCGCCACGAGCGAGAGCCGCGGACGCACTGACCTCGTGCTGGCAGACGTATATCGCCTGGCAGCCGCCAATCCGCGTGTGGCCGCGGCCACAGCACTTGCCCAGGCAACGCAAGCACGCGTGGCGTCTGCGCGACGTCCTTCAGATCCGGAAATTCAGCTCGGATTCATGAACCGATCGCTTCCCTCGCTCGCACCAATGGATCCGCTCGGAATGACTCAGCTGCAGCTCATGCAGATGATCCCAGTCCCGGGGAAGCTTCGACTGGCCGGACGTGTTGCGTCCGCAAACGCTGCCGCTGCGCAGGCGCGTGTCGATGATGTTCGATGGGATGTGCGCGCACGCGCGGCGATGACTTTCTACGACCTTTACGCCTCCGACGCTCAGCTCGACATCGCGCGGCAAACCAAGAGGCTCGTGCAGGAGATCGCGAAGGTTTCCCAGGTCATGTACTCCGTAGGCAACGGCAAGCAGGCAGACGTGCTTCGGGCGCAGGTAGAAGTCGCACGCATGACAGAGGACATCACGCGAATGGAGAGCATGCGAGCGTCGATGGCCGGCCGGCTGAGCGCAATTCTCGGTCTTCAGGAAGGTGCGGTGCTCGCAACGCCGGCTCTACCCGACTTCCCGGAGGCGCTGCCGCCGCTGAATGAGCTCACTGCGGAAGCGTTGCGTAGCCGGCCGATGATCGCAGCTGGTGAGCGCGATCTCTCGGCTGCTGAAGCAGGACAACGGCTTGCCCGGAAAGAGATCTGGACCGACCTGCAGGTCGGCGTTCAGTACGGATGGCGCGAGGGACCGATGGGCACCGAGCGCATGGGAAGTCTCATGCTCGGAGCGACGGTTCCTCTGTATGCTCGCAGCCGGCAGCTGCGGATGCGAGACGAAGCAGACGCGATGCGTGCAATGTCTGCCGCAGACCTCGCAGCAATGCGAGCCGAAACTCGCGGGCGAATGGCGGAGCTGTACGCCGAGTTTGCGAGAGCGAAGAATCTCCGCACGCTCTACAGGACGACAATCCTGCCGCAGGCAGAGGGGACTGTAACCGCCTCCTTTGCCGCGTACCGCGTTGGGGACGTGAACCTGATGACGCTGCTCGACAATCAGATGACGGTCAACCGCTATCGCCAGCAGGTGATCGAGCTCGAGGCAGAGCAGGGCAAGGCTATCGCCGAGATCGAAATGCTGCTCGGGCGCGAGCTCTTCGACGCGGCTCGGGCCACCGCTCACAATACGAGGACAGAAAGATGACCAACATCTCACCCGCGATCGCCGCGCAGAACCCATTCGAGCCGCGGGCCGGATCAAGGCGGCGCACAATAATCCTGACACTTGGAATCATCGCGGCGGCGATTCTGATCGTCATCCTCGCGTTGACTCTTCGCGAAAAGCCCGTGACTGCCGCGAAGGCGCATCCCGCAGCGCCGGGTGCCGCTGTGCCGGCGCAACCGTTGATGATCTCCGCCGAAGCGGCGCAGCGCATCGGAGTGACGTTCGCTCCCGTGGTTCTCGCACCACTCAGCAGGGAAATACGAACAGTTGCGCAAGTCACGTACGACGAGACACGCGTGAAGAGCATCTCGCCCAAGATAGACGGCTGGGTGGAGCAGCTTTACGTGAACTACACGGGACAGGCGGTAGCGACAGGCCAGCCTCTGCTCTCCGTTTACTCGCCGATGCTGGTATCCGCCCAGGAGGAGCTGCTCCTTGCGTCGAAATTGTCGCAGTCTCTGTCGGGTGCATCGAGCGAATCGCGAAGCGGTGCGAGCGACCTCGAGGCGGCAGCGCGCCGACGGCTCGCATACTGGGACATCTCCAACGCTGAGATCGACCGGCTCAAGCGCACTGGCCAGGTCCGGAAGACTCTGACGTTGCACTCGCCCGTGAACGGGGTGGTGATCGAGAAGAACGTACTCGGCGGTCAGCGAATCATGGCCGGCGAGGCGCTCTACAAGATCGCGGATTTGAGTATTGTCTGGGTCGAGGGAGAAGTCTTCGAGCGCGATCTGCCCGCTGTCCGCGTTGGCGCGACCGTCAGCGCCGAGCTCGACGCGCTTCCGGGAGAGCAGAGACGCGGGCGGATAACCTATCTGTCCCCAACTCTCAACGCCGAAACGCGCACTGCGCGGATTCGCGTCGCTTTGCCGAATCCGGGCCTCCGTCTCAAGCCAGGCATGTACGCCACCATTCGAATCGAAGGCGCGACAATCAGCGCAGTCAGCGTGCCGCGAAGTGCCGTGCTTTCCACCGGAGAACGGAATCTTGTCTTCGTGCGGCGGACCGACGGGATGCTCGAGCCCCGAATGGTGAAGATTGGCGAATCGACCGAAGACCGTACGCGAATCCTCGGCGGCGTGAACGTCGGTGAGACCGTGGTTGCGTCAGCCACGTTCCTCGTGGACGCGGAATCGAACCTTGGATCCTCTCTCGGCGGCATGGGCGACATGCCGGGGATGGACATGACGAAGCCTGCTCCAGGCAAGGAGTAGACGACAATGCTCCGGCGAATCATTGAATGGTCGGCGAAGAACAGGCTCATCGTCGGTCTCTTCACGGGGGCTGCAATCTTTGGCGGCCTGTGGGCCCTCTCCAGAACTCCGCTCGAAGCACTGCCAGATCTGAGCGACGTACAGGTGATCGTGCAGGCCGATTACAACGAGCAGGCCCCGCGCATCGTCGAGGATCAGGTCACGTATCCCATCGCCGCGGAGATGCTCAAGGTCCCCGGCGCGGCGACGGTGCGCGGGTACTCATTCTTCGGCGTTTCGTTCGTCTATGTGATCTTCCAGGACGGCACCGATCTCTACTGGGCGCGGTCGCGAGTCCTGGAGTATCTGAACGGAATCAAGGGCAAGCTCCCCCAGAGCGTGACGCCGACGCTCGGTCCCGACGCGACAGGCCTCGGCTGGGTCTATCAATACGCGATCGAGGACACCACCGGACGGAAGACACTCTCAGAGCTGCGGTCGATCCAGGACTGGTACCTCCGCTACGCGCTCACCGCCGTTCCCGGTGTGTCCGAGGTCGCGACCATCGGTGGCTTCGAAAAGCAGTACCAGGTGGACATCGATCCCGCAAAGCTTCTGGCGTACCGAATACCCGTGACGCGAGTCATGCAGGCGATCCAGAACGCCAACAACGACGTCGGCGCAATGGTAATCGAGCTCTCCGAGCGGGAGCACATGGTGCGGGGCCTCGGCTACCTCGAGAGCATATCGGACATCGAAAACGTGGTCGTCGGCGCGACGGCGTCGGGAACGCCGATCCGCGTAGCCGAGCTCGGCAGAGTTACAGTCGGGCCTGCGGTGCGACGGGGGGTTGCTGAGCTCGACGGGCGCGGGGATGCAGTGGGCGGGATCGTAGTGATGCGATTCGGGGAGAACGCCCTCACAACGATCAAACGCGTCAAGGAAAAGCTCGCTGAAGCGGAGACGAGCCTTCCCGTGGGCGTCATCATCACCCCGGTCTACGACAGAAGCAAGCTGATTTTGGAAGCGATCGCTACGCTCAAAGAAAAGCTGCTCGAGGAGAGCATCGTCGTCGCTATGGTATGCCTTCTGTTTCTCATGCATGCCCGCTCCGCTCTCGTGGCGGTGCTCACGCTTCCCGTCGGCATACTCATCGCGTTCATCTCGATGCGGCTGGTTGGCGTCGGCGCGGACATCATGTCCCTCGGCGGCATCGCGATCGCGATCGGTGCCATGATCGATGCTGCGATTGTGATGATCGAGAACATGCACAAGCACCTCGAGCGCGCAGTGGCGGAGAAGGAGCGTTCGGCGGGCAAACCGCCCGACGCGCGCTCGTTCCACAGCGGAGAGCTCAGCACGGCCGAGCGATGGAAGGTCGTCGTCGAGTCGTCGAAGGAAGTCGGGCCTGCTCTGTTTTTCTCGCTCCTCATCATCACTGTCTCCTTCCTTCCGGTGTTCACGCTCGAAGGGCAGGAAGGGCGGATGTTCAAGCCGCTCGCCTTCACCAAGACATTCGCGATGGCAGCGGCAAGCCTGCTCTCCATAACGCTCGTGCCTGTAGCAATGGGGGTCTTCGTACGAGGACGGATCTATCGTGAGTCGGCGAATCCGGTAAATCGCGCGCTCATGAAGGCGTATCGGCCCATGATCACAAGAGTGCTGGCCAATCGGTGGCCGGTGATCGGAGCGGCTGCTGCGGTCGTCATCCTCACCTGGATACCGTGGAGCAGAATCGGCTCGGAGTTCATGCCTCCGCTCGATGAGGGAACCATCCTCTTCATGCCAACGACTCTTCCGGGAGTGAGCGTCGCGAGGGCGCGCGAGATTCTTCGCGTGCAGGATCAGATACTCAAGTCGTTTCCTGAGGTGGAGCATGTATGGGGGAAAGCCGGCCGCGCGAGCACGGCGACCGATCCTGCCGGACTCGACATGTTCGAGACGACCATCACTCTCAAGCCGCGAAGTGCGTGGCGTCCGGGCATCACACAGGAAGTGCTGATATCGCAGATGGATTCCGCGGTTAAGATGCCGGGAGTCGCCAACGCGTGGACAATGCCGATCAAGGGCCGGATTGACATGCTCGCAACGGGAATCCGCACGCCTGTCGGCATCAAGATCTTCGGGCCGGACCTTGGAGAGCTCGAGCGGCTGGGAAGACAGGTCGAATCAGCCGTGCGGTCAGTGCCCGGCACGCGAAGCGCATTCGCCGAGCGCGCGGAGTCGGGATACTACCTCGACATCGACATCGATCGTGCAGCGGCAGCCCGTCATGGACTCAACATCGGCGACGTGCAAACAGTAATCGCCACCGCGATCGGAGGCATGACAATCACACAGACCGTTGAAGGGCGAGAGCGGTATGGCGTGCGTGTTCGCTACCCGCAGGAGCTGCGTGACACTCCCGAAAAGCTGGCTGACGTGCTTGTGCCGGTCGCTCACGAATCCGCCGGCGGCGCACCCGGCCGCTCGATGAATATGTCGTCGCCTGTTACGGCCGAGGGAGCGGCGCAGGTTCCTCTTGGCCAGATCGCAACGATAAGGCGAGTCGCCGGCCCCATGGTCGTGCGAACCGAAGGCGCAGTTCCAACAGCGTGGGTCTATGTGGACGTGGCTGGACGTGACATTGGCAGCTACGTTCGCGACGCCCAGGGAATGGTGGAGCGGATGGTGAAGATGCCGCAGGGTTATTCCATCGTGTGGAGCGGGCAGTACGAGTACATGGAGCGGGCCAGGGCGCGAATGAATTTCGTCGTGCCGGCGACTCTCGCTCTGATCTTTCTTCTGCTCTACTTCAACTTCCGGAGCGTGGGCGAGACTCTCATCGTGATGCTGTCGCTTCCATTTGCGACCGTGGGAGGGATCTGGTTCATCTGGCTCCTCGGCTACAACTGGTCGGTTGCGGTGGCGATCGGATTCATCGCGCTCGCTGGTGTCGCCGCGGAAACCGGAGTAGTGATGCTGCTATATCTGGATCACGCATGGAAGGCTCGCGTGCAATCCGGTCGGCCGACGGTGAGTGATCTCTACGACGCGATCATGGAAGGAGCCGTCGACCGGGTGCGTCCGAAGATGATGACGGTGGCTGCAATCATGGGTGGCCTCCTGCCGATTCTCTGGGGGAGTGGCGCCGGTGGAACTGTGATGCGTCGCATCGCAGCGCCCATGATCGGAGGAATGATCTCGAGCACTGCTCTCACGCTCCTCGTCATACCGGCGATCTACGGATTGTGGAGGGAGAGAGAGCTTGCGCGGGCAGATGCGTATGTCGGCGAAGCGCGAGCAGTTTCCCTTACAACGGCTTGAGACTGTCCCTGACTGACAAGTGGTGAAGAACTGGTGATACTCACGTTGATCGCGCGAACAATCAATCCCGGAGGAAATATGGGAGTCAATACCCGCGCTCTCGGCTTCGCGTCGGGAATCATCGCAGCCGCAACCTTCATTGTCTGCGGCCTGCTGGTGGCAATTGCTCCCGGAGCCACATCGAGCTTCTTCGGATGGGTCTTGCACATCGATCTGAGCAGTCTCGCCCGCCCCATATCACTTTCGAATTTCCTCGGCGGACTCGCCCTGTTCAGCGTCTTCGTCGGGTTCTGCGTCGCTGCCGTCGGCTGGATGTACAACAAGCTGACGCCGCCCTCGCAATTCGAAGGTGCATAGCGGTGATCCAAGGCAGCGCGGCCCCCGTCTGAGATTGAGATCGATGCCGCAATGACGTTGCCTTTTTCCCGAGCCGAATTCTTCCCCGGGTCCTCGCCGGCTACAACGAGAGCGTGTGGCCGACGCAATCCGTTCTGTACGCGCTCGCGATCAATGCTGGGTCACTTCCCGTCGAGCGGCCGCTGGACAGTGAAGCGCATCGCCTAGTAGAGATTGCCGGTTTAGCACGATCCACGAGTTCTTCCGGAGGCACAATGGTACATCTTCACCTGATGGCAAGTCACCTTCCCGTAATAGGGGTTCTGCTTCTCGTGCCACTGCTGTTCGTCGCTCTCGTGCGAAGAAGCGATGAACTGTCCAAGCTCGGACTCTGGGCCGCGGCGGGAATAGCGATCAGTGGCGTAGTCGTCTACCTGACTGGCGAATCGACCGAAGAAGGCGTCGAACGTCTCGCGGGAATCTCGGAGAAAATGATGGAACGTCACGAGGAGATCGCGCTTCTTTCGACTATCGCGCTCGGCTTTTTCGGCGTCCTCGCGCTCGTGACGCTGTTTCGGAATTGGGGGCGACCGTTGTCACGCGGAATCGTCATCACGGCATTGCTATGCATGATTGCGCTGAGCGGCGCGTTCGCCTGGACGGCGAATCTCGGTGGGAAAATCCGTCATTCGGAGATCACCAGCGCCGTGGCAAGCAGCGCATCGGTGGATGACGACTGAGAGCTCGCGTCTGGAGGAGTTTTTGTCGACGTGAATGCGCGGCTGTCACGAATGACCGGTTGGAAGGCGGTCCCCGTCTCGGATCTGCGGATAGGAAGAAACAAACCTGAACGGGATTACGTGATCGCTCGAGAAAGCGCGTCAGCTCTTTCGCTTAGCGCTCGCTGCGCGACTCCGAACCGCCAACTCGTCGTTTGGCGTATGGTTGTGCCGATCTGCGTCGCGCGCCACTCGTGTTTTCTCGCTGTTCTTCTCGGCCTCGTCGTGCTCCTGCCGATCCTCGAATAGCCGGTCCTTGCCCTTTGTATTGTGCGCACGGATCTCCGCCGGATCATGTCGAGGTCCCTCCGCCTCTTCCGACAGTTTCCGGCCCGAATGCGCTATTTCCGCCTGGCGGGCGCGGGTTTTGTCGCCATGCTGATCGGGTTGACGGCGAACTGCGCCCTGCTGGACTCCATCATTCTTCTTGTTCTTTCCCACCACGTACTCCTCGTCGGGTTCAGGAAGGATGAGGCAACTGGCATGCCTGGCCCTGAGAACGCGGAGAGGGTGTGGCGGGAGGCGGGTTGAGTCGTTCACATTGGTTGGCATGGATGTTCGCCCTGCTGGCAGTCGCATTGATCGCGGAAGTAGCGTCCCGCCGGCTTCGGGGAGCTCGGTGACGAGCGACGCCTACGACGATATCGAGGAGATCGGCCTCCTCTACGACAATGTCACACTGTACCGGTCGCGCCCCGATGTGGATTTCTACGTCGAGGAGGCGCGAGCGACGGGGGGAAAGGTCCTCGAGCTTGGCTGCGGGACAGGGAGAATACTGATTCCAGTCGCGCGCCTGGGCAGCGAAATCACGGGATTGGACAGAGCGCCTCGGATGCTTGACCAGTGCCGGACGCGCTTGGAAGAGGAATCACCGGAAGTCCGCAATAACGTGAAGCTGGTTCAGGGTGACATGAGAGATTTCAAACTCGGCTCTCGATTTAGTCTCGTTATGATACCATTTCGTCCTCTGCAGCATTTGATGTCGGTATCGGAGCAAATCGCCACGCTGCGAGCGGCCCATCAGCACCTCGAGCCGGGCGGACTACTCGTCTTCGATGTCTTCAATCCAAGAATCCAGTACCTGCTCGAGGATCGCAGTGCAGAGCGGGAGGACACCGCTGAGGTCGCTCTCCCCGACGGCCGCACCTTCCGCAGAACCGGACGAGTTGCAGCGGTTCACATCGTGGACCAGTACAGTGAGGTCGAGATGATTTATTATGTTCGAGGAGCGGACGGAACAACCAGGCGACTCGTGCAGGACTTCCTGATGCGATGGTACTGGCGCTACGAGCTCGAGCATCTTCTCTCACGCTGTAACTTTCGCGTGAAGGCAGTATTTGGCGACTTCAACCGCTCTCCTCTCACCGACGTTTCACCCGAGATGATTTTCATCGCCGAGCGAATCTGATGGACATTCTCAAGGGCTACCTGCTGCAGTACTGGAAGCTGATCCTGCTCGCCCTGGTTCTCGCGGCGACGAATCAGGTATTCTCGCTGCTTGATCCGCTCATCTTCCGGCACATCATCGACCAGTACGCGACCCGGTTCAAGGAGTACACCACAGCCGAGTTCGTGCGCGGCGTCTCGTTCCTTCTTTTCCTTGCTGTGGGCGTTGCTTTCGTTTCCCGCGTCGCCAAGAACTTCCAGGACTACTTCGTAAACGTCATCACGCAGCGGCTCGGCGCGCAGATGTACTCTGACGGGATCCGCCACTCGCTCGAGCTGCCGTACGCGGTGTTCGAGGACCAGCGGAGCGGCGAGACGCTCGGCAAGCTTCAAAAGGTCCGTAGCGACGTCGAGAAATTCATCTCGCTGGCAATCAACATGCTGTTCACGACGCTGGTGGGCGTCGTGTTCGTGATGATCTATGCGCTCTCGGTGCACTGGGTGATCGCGCCGGCATTTCTGCTGACCGTACCGCTCATCGGAATTCTGAGCTCGGTGTTGAGCCGGCGCATCAAGGTCATCCAGAAGGAGATCGTCGCGGAAACGACCGCGCTCGCAGGCTCGACAACCGAGTCGCTTCGCAACATCGAGCTGGTAAAGAGCCTTGGGCTGGCGGACCAGGAAGTGCGCCGGCTCAACGCCACGACGGACAAGATCCTCAAGCTCGAGCTGAAGAAGGTGCGCTACCTGAGGAGTCTGAGCTTCATTCAGGGGACGTTCGTGAATCTCCTCCGGACGAGCATTCTCTTCCTGATGCTCTACCTGATCTTCACACAGAAGATCACGGTCGGTCAGTTCTTCTCTCTGCTCATCTACTCGTTCTTCATTTTCGGCCCGCTGCAGGAGCTGGGGAACATCATCAACACGTATCGCGAGACCGAAGTTTCGCTGAACAACTTCCGCGCGATAATGAACATTCCGAAAGATCCGAAGCCTGCCAACCCGGTTCCGATCGACGATCTGAATACTCTCGAGTTCCGGGACGTCGGCTT
Organism: Gemmatimonadaceae bacterium; assembly: GCA_035633115.1. Lineage (NCBI taxonomy): Bacteria > Pseudomonadati > Gemmatimonadota > Gemmatimonadia > Gemmatimonadales > Gemmatimonadaceae > Gemmatimonadaceae bacterium. The sequence continues at coordinate 92,414 of DASQFN010000008.1, forward strand.
CACACATCAGACGGCGTCAGTTCCAGCGCTGAGTGAAATTTCGTTCAAGGCCGAGCGTGGGGATACAATTGCGTTTGTGGGGCCGTCCGGGGCGGGGAAGACGACGCTGGTCAAGCTGCTCGTCGGCCTTTATCCGCCTAAGCAGGGTGAGATTCTCTACAACGGATACTCCAGCACGGTGATCGATCTCGACCGGCTGCGCGAGCGTATCGGCTTCGTGACTCAGGACACGCAGCTGTTCTCGGGGACGATCCGCGAGAATCTTCTGTTCGTCCGTCCGGATGCGACGGACATCGAGTGCCTCGAGGTGATGCACAAGGCTGCTGCTGATTCATTGCTCGCCCGTGCGGATCGCGGCCTCGATACGGTTATCGGCGAGGGTGGAGTGAAGGTCTCCGGCGGCGAGAAGCAGCGGCTCTCGATCGCGCGGGCGCTGCTTCGACGGCCTCACCTCATTGTATTCGACGAAGCGACCTCGTCGCTCGATTCACTCACCGAGGAAGAGATCAGCCGTACGATGCGCGACGTTGCCTCGGATCGCGGAGCGACGACGATTCTCATCGCTCACCGTCTCTCGACCGTGATGCATGCCGACTGCATCTACGTTCTGGAAAGGGGCCGGATCGTCGAATCCGGCGGCCACGACGAGCTGCTCGATCGCAAGGGACTGTACTACGCCATGTGGCGACAGCAGGTTGGCGAGCGCAGGCAGCCGGCGGCGATCACCGCGCCTTCTCCTCTGCCTACGGTACCATCCTCACGGCAGCCGGCCATCGTCGGCTAGCAGTGCGGCCTCGCCGGTCCCGCGCGGGATCCGCAGGACCGCGACGAACGCCATTGCGGTGTACACCGCCATGATCAGGAAGAGCGGCCGGTAGCCCCCGAACAGATCGAACACCGCGCCGTTCATCGGATCGCCGATGGCGCCGCCCAGGGCTATGCACAGCAGGAAAAGCGCTGAGAGAACGCCACGGCGCTCGCGCGGGATCGGCTCGACGAACAACGGATAGGCGTTCACGGTCGGGAACGTCCACGCCGCCGACGCCAGCACCAGAAGCGGCGTTGCCTGGGACACGCTGGTCACGCGATCGAGCGCGACGAGGCACGCGGCCATGACCAGGAAGCCGAGCAGCATCGCGTTGCGCCGGCCGAACCGCACGCCGACGTATCCCGCGGGCAGCGCACCGATCACGCCGCCGATCGCCCACGCGATGAAGCCGATCGTCACGTCCTCGGGCCGAACGCCGAAGCGCTCGGTTCCATGAAGCGCGAACCACGTAGTGAATGTCTGGAATGTCAGCTGGAGGAGCAGCGCGGCGACGAAGATGGCGCGCATGCCGGGCACGGCACCTCGCACCGCGTCGCGCAGGGCGTCGAGCAGCGAGTGGAACGTCGCCTCGGCCGCCAGAGTTCCGTGTGGCGGTGGCTCGGCGAGACCGAACCGAAGTCCCGCGGCGATCGCGAGCACGGTAGCAGCGGCGATCAGGAACGCCGGGCCCATGCCCAGCATCCGGCCGAGCATCAGGAAAACGATCGCGCCAACACACATCTGGAACGTGACCGAACCCGTGGCGAGCGAGCGGAAGCGCGACGGCACCGCGTCGGCTACCAGCGCCTGGAACGGCGACCGCTGGACGTTGATCCCGGTGTAGAGCACGACGATCGCGGCGATGATGCCGGCAATCCCGAACTGCGCGGACCATGGGAAGAGCGCCATCCCGATGGCCGCCAGCACGAGCCCGCCGACCACCATCGGCAGCCGCCCGCGACCGGTTGCGCTCGCGCGGTCCGACGCGGCACCGGTCCACGGTACGAGGAAGAGAAGCAGCACGTTGTCGATCGCCATCACCGCGCCGATGACGGTCCGCTGGTCGCCGAGCGCGTCACGCACGAGGGGCGGCACGAAGGTGCTGAGCAGCGGGCCGGTGACCCCGGCGAAGAGTCCTCCCAGTCCGACGCAGAGGCAGACCCCGTATGGCGCGCGCGCGGAACGCTCCGCGGGCGCGCCGGCAGCCTCTTTGTTATCGCCAGGCACGCCGCAATATTGCGGCGTTACGACTATACGCGTAATCCCGCTTGAGGCACGCATGGACCCAATGTTCCTGCCGGGCGTCGAATCGAGCCCGAACCCGGATTCTCCCTACACGCGGCTCATCGAGGAGGCGCGGGCCGCGGGGCGCGAGTACCCCAAGATCTGGCACCTCTTCGCGTTCAAGCCGCACGCCACGCAGCACCTCGCGCAGTTCACGCAGGAGATTCTCCGCGGCGAGGCGCCACTAAGCCCGGGCTTTCGCGAGCTCATCGCCGCGCGAACCAGCGGCCGCAACGACTGTCCGTTCTGAGTGAAGTCCCACGCCGCGGTCGCGGCGGTTCTGCTGGACAGCGAGGAACTGGTGCAACAGGTACTCGCCGACGTCGACAGCTCTGCGCTCACCGATGCGGAGAAGCTGCTGCTGCACTTTCTCGACAAGGTGAACCACGACTCGCCGCGCATCTCGCCGGAGGACATCGCGCCGCTGCACGTCGCCGGGTGGACCGACGAGCAGATCTGGTACGCGATCACCGTGTGCGCGCTGTTCAACTTCTACAACCGCTGGATCGACGCCGCAGGCGTGTGCGCGCTTTCGGACGAAGCGCACCGCGAGGGTGGGAAGCGAAGCGCCGCCGGCAGCTACGTGCGTAAGTAGCGTTCAACCATAATGAGCGTGCAATCGCGGTCCGTTTACCTCGTCGGCTACCCGACTCCGAGAGAGACGGCAACGGAAAGAGACGGCAACGGAAAGAGCCGGGTTGAGTGAATCCACCACGCGGGCGTCCTTGAGGTGGGCCACGAGCGGCCGTAGCACGGCAAGCCGCTCGATACGAGTCTTGGACGGCGGGACCTACGTCGAAGCCCGTTGGAGCCGAAGGGGCGACGAACACACAATGCCAGCCGCCGCCCAACGAGCCAGCACGTAGTCGAGATACGCGAGTACCGGTGTCGTGTTGCAGATCGGAGCCAACTGCCGACCGACGTTGCTCAGGTACACCTGGCCGATCTCTACGTGGTTGTCTTCGTCTTTCGGGAATTCGAGGGTGATAAGGCTATCGAAATACGTCAGAACAATTCGACGAGGCTGACGGCGGAGCTGGAATCCCGCTACGGACTGGAAGCGGAGCAAACCGATGTCATCGAGATGGCTGAGGTTGGCGAATGTGATTCCAGCGTCGAGGTAGATGGGATCGTTGGTGTCGTAGATGAGCGGTAGGGATCTGTCCGACTGCCAAGCAAAGCGGCAAAGCGTGGTGAAAAGTTCGGCGTCGGACTTATCTAGCGACGCCAGGAAGTCCACCGTCCTCTTGGAGTAGGCGCCAGGCGCGTTCGCCTCTCCGGCGAGCACTAGCGCCCAGAGATTCTGCATCTCGTCGTCGGAAATCAGACGGCATTTGTCGAAGAAATTGGCTATCCAATCATCTTCAACCTTCGCCGGATCGGCTCCTTCAGTAACATTCGGCAGGGCCTTCGCCGTTATCGCTTCCATGTTGTCCTGACGACGTGCCTCCTCCACGAGAAAGCGTTGTAGCGCGCGGCGTTGTAGTTCGGACACCTCGATCTGTGCCGAGGCTTCGATCTTGGCGGCGTCGGCTTCGGCCTTGGCTATGCGACGAATCTGGTATGGCTGGAAGTAGCCCCCGATGGCATCTGAGATGCGCTCAATGAGTACAGTGGCGGGCTTCGAAATGTCGCCCAGGTTTATCAGAGAGTGGCCACCCGTCATGAGTCGCTCGGGGATATAGGAGTACGGTGGTTGACCAACGAGTCGAGTGTCGGGCTAAACTAGGTGTTATGCCGTCATCAGCCATTTGTTTGCAGCGCGCCTCTAAGCCGAACGAGACCGCTTAAGCTCCTTTGGCAAGAAGGCGTCGATTTCTGCGTCAGAGAATGTCATGTCCTCCAGCTGTTGAAGTCCCTTTTGCGCCTTCTGATATGCCTCGAAATTCGTACTCGGAGCACCACTGTATATGGCATGCAAATCCTTAAGGAGCCGGTCCCGCTGCTCTTGTAGATTTTCGAGTGGCCTCTCTTTCATGGCAATATCTACGAGCAAGGCGAGATACTGCTCTCGAATCAGCCAAAGATTAGCGGCGGCTTGACGGTGCTTTTGAGCTAACGCGCCAAGGTCATAATCTTTCATGTACGCGTTCAATGCGAGCAAAGCCGCGGAGAGTATCATACCGATAACCGCGGCAATTTTCGCAGAACCGAACAGCACGCCAACGAAACCTGCGGTGCTCAAAGCCGCCAATACGATTTGGGCCAGCTTTAGGTGGTCGAGGCGAGCTAGAAGTATATCTGCGCACTTCTCTTGTGTTTTATGGGAATAGACTATCCGTCCGTAGCATTCGCGAATCTGTCCTTCGAGGACGTCTCGGGATTTGGCCGTATCGTCAGTTTGGGAATGACGTTCCAAAAATCTCTCTCCATTTCTGTTTGGCCGACCACTCTTGCTTGGGTGTGGCCTGCTCATGCTTTATGGCCTCTCTCGCAATGTTTTCGCAGCGGCGAGCCTTGTATTGAAACAACCCCTTGCCGTAAACGTACTGACCGCTGCCTGGTGCCTTCCAATATTCTTGGTCAGAGCTCAGGTCCGCCGTCCATTCGAAGAAATCTCGACACATGAAGTCGTAATAAAAATACGATTTATCTCGATAAGCATAGTTTTCGATAAACTGGTACGCTAAGGTGTCGACCAGCAGGCCGCCGATCGCAACGCCCCATTCTCGTTTCCATGCGCGCATCATGCGACATAGCGGCACCAAATTGCCGTTGCACGCCTCGTTGCGAGTCCTGATTGCCGCACTCTCGGGGCGCGGATTTGTTGTCTTCCAGCTACCTCCACCGTTAGCATCGGGGTAAGTGTAGCTGCCAGCGTTATTCACGAATGCCGGCACAACCTCGAATGTGATGCCATCGGTGAATGGGACCAGGATGACCTGTCCGTCTGCGCGAATGGAGGTCGTGGAATAGGTTTTCGAAATCGCCGTTCTCACCGCCTGAAGTAATGCGGATTGCCCGTTGCCGACATACTCGTCATACCGTTTGTACAATGAAGCGGGTAGTTCACAAATCATGTCAAGGTCACTGAAGCCTTCGATTGCGGTGCCTCGGCCGTACGATCCGGCATACAAACTGTGAGAAGTGTCTGACGTCGTGTTCCAAAACTCAGTATTGAGGCGCTGCGTGATTTGCCTGTAACGCGAGGAGATCGTGTCGCCTTGGGTCACTTGAATATTCGTATTGAATTGGCTGAACCAGTCTGCTAATCCCATAGGCAGAACTCCTAAGTTGTAATATCGGGGATCGATGAGGTAAGTAAAGCGGCGACATAACGTCGCAGCTTCAGCGTTCTGTTAACCCACAGCCAACAGCACCTAATCACCGACAAATCGGACGTACGTATGGACAGCGTCGACGGCGCGTCCGCTCGATTGCTACCGTCTCGGCTCATACCGCATCGCGCAACACCGGCACGTCTATCCGATCACGGCCGGCTAAGAACTAAGCTCAATCGACAACTCAGAAATCCGAGGGCAACACCAAATCAGCCCTAGAGTGCGTGCGCATCCGAGAGATTATGCGGTAGCCTCTATTGGTCGGCGTACTCCATATTCTGTGGTGACAGGCGTCGCTCGAAAGCGCCTTCCTGCCTTAGTGGAGGAGCGGCGAGCGTCATCGTACCCCAGGGTCCGTGGTTGGACCGCTGCCCGAAGATTCGATCCGTCGGCGGCTTGAGGCGGCTTGTCGCCTCTAAGAACGGCATCGGGACATGTAGGAACGACACCGTTAAGGACATAAGATTGACAACGGCGAGGAATTGGTACGCGCTGGTGGCGAGCCGCAACCACGTTTCAGAATAGTTTTACAGCCATCACGAGTTCGACAGTCTCGGAGTGAGAGCATGAAGAGTAAGCGAGTCAACCGCGTCCGCGAGCTAGGGCCGGAACTGAATGGCAAGCGCAGAGTTTCGCATCTTGCATCCGATTTCTCTCCAGATGCCGACGCAGTTCTGCATCATGGTGACTGCTTGGATTTTTTGGGGAGGCTACCGGATCGAACGGCGCGCTTGGTTGTGACCTCCCCCCCATACAATATCGGCAAGCGTTATGAAAAACGGGTAAAGCTCGAGGATTATCTGGATGGACAGGAACGAGTAATTAAAGAGTGTGTCCGCGTCCTCACTGATGATGGCTCGATCTGCTGGCAGGTCGGCAACTATGTAGAGAACAATGAGATCACTCCGCTCGATGTGGCGTTATGGCCAGTCTTCCGCCGACTTGGCCTCAAAATGCGAAATCGTATTGTTTGGCACTTCGAGCACGGGTTGCATTGCTCGCGGCGGTTTTCTGGCCGCTATGAGACCGTCATGTGGCTGACAAAGTCGGATGACTACGTTTTCAATCTTGATCCGGTGCGTGTTCCACAGAAGTATCCTGGGAAAAAGCATTTCAAGGGTCCAAAAACTGGGCAGTATTCAGGCAATCCATTGGGGAAGAATCCCGGTGACGTATGGATCATTCCGAATGTCAAACACAATCATGTCGAGAAAACGATTCACCCCTGTCAGTTTCCCGTCGAGCTCGTAGAGCGACTTGTGCTCGCGATGACTCGTCCTGGTGATTGGGTGCTCGATCCCTATATGGGAGTCGGCACCGCGCTCGCCGCTGCTGTGCGACATGGTCGCAAGGGGATGGGCGCGGAGATCGTTGCAGAATACGTTGACGTAGCAAGGGAAAGAGTTTCCGCCGCTACAGCTGGATTGCTTCGAACGCGCCCCATGGGGCGAGCCGTCCACAAGCCAAGCGGTAACGAGAAGATCCTACAAAATCCGTTCGATCATCCGCAGCGCACGCTGCTGTGAGCCCATCGCACAAGCGTAAAGCCACTCCGCCGATGAGGATTGTAGACACTTTCAATCATCGGAACGGCAAGGACATTCTGGAGAGTCCCCAATTCCGCGATTCCTTCCACGAGTTTATGGATGTCCTTCCTTGGTTACCACCGTATCGATCAGCCAAGACCAAAAAAACCTCAATTCAGCACGTCGTCGCTCCGTCGGCAATGAATCGGTGGCTCGACAACGAACTGTGCATCACACGGGATTGGGATTGGCATCCGTTGATAATCAATGCAGATCCAGACGATCAAAGTGGCAAGAGCGGCCTTCGCTCCGATTATCGGAAGGACAGAATCGAGGTGGAAGTCCAATTCGGAAATGTGGCGCGGTATACCTACGATATCTACAAAATGGCGATCTCCCTTGCGCGCGAGCAGGCAGATGTCGGCATCATGGTTGTATCTACCAAGCGATTCGCGGGCATCATCGGTGGCAACATCGCCTATTTCGAACGAGCAGTCAGGGAACTAGCACATTCCCGTTTGACATTGATTGTACCTCTCGTCGTGATTGGCGTTGAGCCGGAAACCTGGATGATCGATGGCTATCCAGCCGAATCCGAGGCACCCAACGTTACCGCAGAGCTGATTAACGCCGTCCGATTAAGTCGTGGTAAGCCTCCCGTTCCCGCTGAGCCCGACGATGCGTCGAGCCCTTCTCTGGATGAACTTCGGCTGCTCGCAGAACGCGTGGCGTAGTGGCGACCGAAGCGGGCCAGATGGCGTGTAACGTCGAGGCGATATGACCTCGCGTGCAAGTCGGTAGTCGTCTATGCACCGGGCATGCTAGGGTGTTGCCCGTGGCAGCGTCCTACCGGTCAGGCGGCGACTCAGTTTTTGGGGTTTGGAGTGGATAGTACTGTGTGTAGCGGCAGAGTCTGCAGGTCGTCATCTGACTAGTTCCTGGGTCCGGCGGCGCAAGCAGTTCGCTGCAAATCAAGCAAGCAGTTAAGCCCGAGGCATTTTCTGTGGACCTTTGCCGTTCGCTGAGTTGTTGCCACAAAACTCGGGGCTCGGTCATCCAAGGCGAGTCAAATTTCTCGTCTAGCTTTCCCCTCACCCCCGATACTTCGGCCTGAATGAGCGTCAGATAAGCAAGTGCGGATGGATGTAGGTAACCGAGTCCAAAAATCGCGCACGCTTCGACCCTCTCATTTTGTACGTTGATTTCCGTATAGTAAGCTTGGAGAACGATAGGTCCGAAGCCTGCCAGGACAGTGAGCGCATCCGTCAGCTCCTCGTTCTTCTGTTTGTCCTCAATTCGCAAACTCTTTTTAGCCAGCGCAAAGTGAGCCATCTCATGCGCAATGATGGCATGTAATGCGACGTCATTATCCTTGTATAGCTCGAGGACATCTAGAAAGAAACGGTCACCCACTTGTCGGAGGCTTCCTGCTTCTCGTCCAACGGATTTCCGGGCGAATCGAATTCCAAGGTTCTGGATTTGGACGCCGTAGCGTCTTGCGGCAATGCGAACGATGCCCTTCGCGTACGAAATTCTGTCATCGCTGGTCAACGCGGGGTATACAATCGGCGCGCATCGGAGAAAATCCGATCCGAAATTGGTAATCAGTTCCTTTGTATAACCCTGAAGGTCTGGAACGAAATGCTTTAGGTCGTATTCGGATTTTTTACGGGCAACACCTATGCTGTCGGCAGACATGGTGCTAGATGGCGGGCCCCCTTTGCGCCGACCCGCAAAAAAGCCAATAGCGGCGCCGATTCCTAAGATGAGTAATTCCATTGTTGTGGGCGCCAGGTCGTATGTCGCCGGACTTTCACCTCAGCAATTCTTAGCTAGTTCCGGATCCAGAACTAGAGTCTTCCCCGGCTCGCCACCGAATTCCAGCTGCATAACGGGGAACAGCCGAACCTCGATGCGGTCATCACGCCGAAAGCACATGTGGGCGTTCAGAGAGATCCCGCTTCGGAGTTCCACCACTCGCGCTTGATGTGCCCAGTCCACCTCAACCGCCTCATCCTCGACGGGGTTAATTCTCTTGACAATGGATTGGTCGATGGCAAACCGCGCGTTTTGCGCATCGAGCCCCGTGACCATTCCATCAAGAACCTGTACATTCCGCGCCCAGAAGGACTGTCCCGACCTCACCGTCAAGTGGGCCTGAGGTAAATAGCCTTCGACGACAGGGCGATCGTCTTCCCGCTCATCAATCCCAAGCAAAGTGGCCAACGCCACGAGGTGGCCCCAGGCCCAACCGCTAGTGCCGTCCGACAGTCGGATCTCAAACCAATCGCCCCGTCTCTGCAAAAGCTCCGCAGTCGTTCCGCGTCGTAGGTTCGCAACGACTCGCGCAGACGCTGATGGCCCGCTGCGCAATGGCATCCGTAAGCCGTTCGAGTACGCAACTACGCGCCCAATTGGCTCCCAGCTGGAACCATCAATCGCGGGTTGCCATATCTTGCCATTCCGAAAACGACCAACAATTGTCCTTGCAGTTGTCGAACCCGGTAGCACGAGGTCCCCGCTAGCTTCGAGCGTTAGCAGGTGTCGTCCGGCGACGTGAAACCTGCCCGCATTGTCAATCAGCACCGTCGGCCTTATCCGACCTCCAGCGGTCAACTCTGCGAGAGCGGCCCGAAGACTTCCTCTAGAGGCGAGCCCGCCGCCGATGCGAATGCCGGTTCCCAGCGCCGCGCGTGCCGTTACGCTTCCCGCGGCGGCACGCCCAAGTCCCCCGAGTGCGCCACGAACCGCAATAGCCCCAACGCAGGCCGTCAGGGCCAGAGCGAGGATCGCGATCGCCAAGCCGAGCTTGAGTCGAGCCGCGTCGAATCCGAACTTACTGGACCGTGAAAAACTGGTCATGAGGCCCGCTATCGTGATACCATGGCTTGTCGTCGTCGCCCTCGCGGCGTGGGTCGTTCACGCCCGAGTACGAATCTCTGGATTGTCGGAAACCCTCGCCCGCACGGAAGCCGAGCTTAGCACTACCAGAAACAGCCTGTCCACAGCCAACCAGGAACTTGGCCAAAAAAATCGAATCCTCGATGAGTTCAGTCGTCAGTCGGTTCTTGTGCACTCCATTTCGGCAAGGACGCGCGTCGAATGCGATCGCCCTATCAGACTCCGAGATTATTCCGCACCAGAAATTGATCCCTCAAATCCGCGTATCGGAACGCTGATAAAACTCCAGACTAACACCGGAACGGTTTTCGAACTGGCCAACGTTGACTTGGCCGTTCAGTACCACGAGACTGGAAATAATCGACACGAGTTTGCCTTCCAATACCAGCCACTCGAGCCATCTGCCCTTCGGGTCGAGAGTTTGGCGTCGCTCGCCAATATCAAATTCCTTATCGTGAACTACGGTGCTGTCCTGCGAGGGCTAGGCTTTTGCGGTGATCACGCTGTCCTCGCCGAGTTCACATTCCAGGTTAATGGATTCGACGTGATTTCGCTAACAAGCTTTGGCGGGTTCAACGGAGGGCCGACTCAATACGATGTCGGGTTCGTTTTTCTCGACATACAGAAACGCTATATCAATGCATTGGCAGAGCCACGGCAGCCGTAAATAGGCCGACCGTGCAGGTGTAACCTCGTCGAAGACTTGCGCTAAAAAGATTGTCCGGACTTCTCCCTCCCAATGGCTGCGCATACTGAGCACGTGCGGATAACGACATTCTTCATGCATCGAGTGGCCAAATCCTAGAGTAATCCGCGTTTCCGGCATCCATGAGAGGCTGAGCACTGTGCAAGTCTGACTCGCTCTTGCGTCTCATATTCAGCACTAACCAGAGTGGAGCTAAATGAGAGCACTAATATCAGCCGCGGCAGTGATGCTGCTGGCTGCCTGTAGTGGTGGAAAATCAGAGGACGGATCCGCCGTGGGCACGGCAGCCGTAGCTGACTCCAGATCATTGCAGGTTCAAGGAAAAATCGCCGGCGCACCGGAAGCCGGCAACGGAATCGCCGGCCCGCCATCGCGGCGTGCGGAGCGTGACATGGCAGCTCAGGCTGCACCGCAGGAGGCAACGGCTTCGGACGCCGCAAATCAGGCCGTCAAACAATCTGGCTCCAGCGTCAATCTCGGCACATCCGCGTCGGGCGACATCGCTCCGACGATGGTCATCCGAAACGGCCACGCAACCGTCGAAGTCGAAAAGCTCGATCCGGCAATCGTGAAGCTCCGGCAGCTTGCAACCCAGCTCGGCGGGTACGTCGCCAACTCGTCGATGATCGGCGGGCGCGACCAGGTGCCCACAGCGACGCTCGAGCTCAAGATTCCCGCGCAGCGATTCGACCAGGCGCTCAACGGGCTCGGCACTGTCGGCAAGGTCGAGTCAGTGAACGCGACCGCTGAGGATGTTGGCGAGGAATTCGTGGACATCACCGCGCGTGTTAGCAATGCCCGGCGGTTGGAGGAGCGGTTGATCGAGCTGCTCGCCAACAGGACCGGAAGACTTCAGGATGTTCTCTCGGTGGAGCGCGAGCTGGCACGAGTTCGCGAGGAGATCGAGCGTTACGAAGGCCGGCTGCGCTTCCTCAAGTCACGCGTTGCTGTGAGCACACTCTCCGTCACGCTGCACGAGCCGATGCCGATTCTCGGGCAGTCACCGGGCCAGAACCCGATTGCGGAGGCGATTCGCCGTGCGTGGCGCAACTTCGTCGGATTCATTGCGTCGGGAATCGCAGCGCTGGGAATACTCATCCCACTCGGCGTGCTCGCGTTTGCCGGATGGATTGTCTACAAGAGGGTGCGCGAGCGCACAAACAAGCCGCAGTGAGTTACCGTTCAGGCTTCGGATCTATGGCCGGCTTGCTCCCTGCAGCCGGGCTGGAGAGCGCGTTGAGCCCGTCCAACATTTCTTCCGCTGATTGCGGCCTGGCGGCGGGGTTCTTTTCGATGGCGCGCATGATCAAAGCCGCCAGGCCATCCGGGGCTGAGAGTTGTTTCACCTCCAGCGGCTTTGGTCGCTCGATCGCATGCGCGACCATAGTTGCCTGTGGACTGCGTCCAGGAAACAACGACGATCCTGATATCATCTCGTAAGCGATCGCACCGACCGCGTAGATATCCGCGCGATGATCGAGCGAAGGATCAGCGGCCACCTGCTCCGGTGCCATGTACGCCGGACTCCCGAGCGCAACTCCGAGCGATGTGACGAAGCTTCCCGGCGCGGCTGCTGCCGTCAGCGCCTTGGCGATGCCAAAGTCAGTGACCTGCGAAGCGTACTTCGCCAGAAGCACGTTGTCGGGCTTGATATCGCGGTGAACTATCCCATGGTCGTGAGCGTACGCGAGAGCGGAGAGCACATCTCGAAGAATCCGGATGACATCGTGTACGGGCAGCGCGCCGTCCCTCGCCAGTCGGGCCTGCAGCGATTCACCCTCGACGAGCGGCATCATGTAATACGGCAGCCCTTCCGTGGCACCGGAGCTGAGAACCGGAACGATGTTGGGATGCTGGAGCTTTGCGGCAACCTGGATCTCCCGCTTGAATCGATCCAGACTCACCGCAGCGGCGAGCTCGGGTGGAAGAACCTTGATGACGACCTTACGATCGAGAGTCGTGTCGTTCGCCTCAAAGACGCGCGACATGCCGCCGCCCCCGAGCTCATGCTCGAGGATGTAAGCACTGCCAAGCGTCCCCTGAAGCTGATCGCGCAAATCGGGCAGGCTGCCGCTCCGTCGAGTTAGCCGGGCTAATTTAAACCCAGGAACCCTGGCCGGCATCATACGTTGAAGGCGAATGACCCGACACTCAGCGCTGAGGGAATCGACGATTCCGTTGCAGGCCAACTGGAGCGGTGACGAATCGAGTCGGGCCCTCATCGGCCGGGCGCAGAACGGCGACGTCGATGCCTTCGAGCTCATCTACAATGAGCACTCAGGCAGAGTCTACGCGCTCTGCCTGCGGCTCATGGGCGGCGAGCAAACCGCCGCCGCCGAGCTGATGCAGGACGTGTTCGTCCGGGCGTGGAAGAATCTCGGGAAGTTCCGGGGCGAATCCGCGTTCTCGTCGTGGCTGCACCGGCTTGCGGTGAACGCAATGCTAGAGAACGCGCGGAGCGACAAGCGCCGGGTCGCGCGGGTGCTGCCGATGGAGGACACGAGCCAGATCGGCGCTTTCGCACCGGGCGATTCGCCGGAGCTCAGGATCGATCTGGAGCGGGCGATCGCCAGGCTCCCGGCAGGAGCGCGAACGGCGTTCGTGTTGCACGACATCGAAGGGTACCAGCACCAGGAGATCGCGGAGCAGCTCGGCGTCGCGGTCGGAACGGTGAAAGCGCAGCTCCATCGCGCGCACAAGCTTCTCATACAGGCATTGGACAGATGACAGACGATACGATAGACGAAGCCAGGCTTCGCAAGTTGATGGACGAGGTATCGGCGCTGCCGAGGAGCATCGAGCCGCCACCGGACGCGTGGATGAACATTCGAGCGGCGATCGAAGCGGGCGAAAGCGCAATCGGGAGGGGGGGTGCAGGCGCGAACGCAGGCGTTGAGTCAGGATCGCGGCACAGAGGACGAATGGCCTTCTGGCAGCGTCCCGTCTTCCTCGCGGCCGCTGCAGTCGTGCTGGTTGCCAGCTCGTCGGCGGTGACGGCGATTGCGATCGGCCGGCGTGCGAGTGACGGATCCGGTGTGGATACTGCAAACCGATCGCGCATGGCAGCGATCGCGACCGACAGCAATGGCCCGGCGTCGTTGGCGCAATTCACTGTCGTCGAGAGCGATTATCTGAGAGCAGTCAACGATCTCTCGGCGACGCTCGAGTCAGAGCAGGGGTCGCTCTCCCCGGAGACGATCGCCAAGCTGCGCGAGAGTATCAAGGTGATAGACACGGCGATCCTCGAGGCGAGGAACGCGCTCGCGGCGGATCCCGCCAACAGGACGCTCATTCAGATGCTAGCCAACTCGTACGAGCAGAAGGTGGATCTGTTGAAGCGAACCACCGAGATGGCCCGGGGTTGAGGATGCTTCGCCAGGCGCTACTCTGCGTCGCTGCGCTTTCAATCTTTGCTACTGTCGCGGAATCGCAGGTAAAAGTCGAGCGCGGGCTGCGGCTCGATGCTGATGGCTCGGTCCGGATCTCCAATCTCGTCGGGAGCGTGCGCGTAACCGGCTGGAATCGCGACTCGGTGGCACTCCGCGGATCGGTTCCCAAGGGCGACAAGGTTTTCATGGGCGGTAGCGCGCAGGGGATGAAGATGTTCGTCGAGCCGATGAACGACCGCAATCCGCAGCCGAGCCGCCTGGACGTGATGGTCCCAGCGGGGGCCAAGGTGTGGGTGAAGACAGCGACTGCGGAGATCGAAGTGTCGGGCGTAACCGGCGAGCTCGATCTGTACGTCGTGGGGGGAAGGATTCGTGTATCGGGAAAGCCGGCGGAGTTGAATGCAGAAGCAATAGACGGCGACATCGAGGTCAACGGGAAGCCTGGCTGGCTGCGTGCGAAGAGTGCGAGCGGAACTGTGACATTGAATGGGTCGAGCTCCGATCTATCCATCTCGACGGTCAGTGGCGGAATAACCGTCAACTCCGTGCCCGCGGAAGGAAGCGGGAAGTTCGAACGCGCCAAGATCGAAACTGTTACGGGACCAATCCGCTTCAACGCCGATATCGAGAAGGGAGCGGCCATAGACTTCAACACGCACAGCGGCACTCTCGACATCGCCATCCCGAGGCGCACGGGCGCGGACTTCGACATCGCGTCCATCGCGGGGGCGATCTCGAACGAGCTCAATTTCGGCCGGCCGGCGAAGGGTCGTTACGGTCGCGGGTCGGAGCTGGTGATGATGAACGCCTCCGGGGGGGCCCGGATAACGGTTCGGTCGTTCAAAGGGCCGGTGACGCTGAGGATAGCCAAGTAACGAAACTGCAAACTGCAGTTCGTCTCAACCTCAGCCCGCCGACTGGCATCCTATCAGGTGCAAGACGCCAGACAATCCGTCTGACGCCGCAGAAGAAAAAGCCTCTCTGATCGGAGTCCCATCATGCGCTCACCAATTCGAAAGCTGGCTCTCCTCGCCGGACTGACAGTCGCCGTTTCTACGGCGGCGGTCGCCGGTCCGCCGTGGATTGCCATCGAGTACCCCGTCAATCCCCACGATCCGGCAACGCGGGATGCACTTCTCACCGTCCGCACCTATCACCACGGCGATCTGAGGTCGTACGAGCTCACCGGTACGGCGGAGGGAATCGTCAACGGTCGACGGCAGACCATGCCGCTCGACATCCGCCGTCTCACCCAGACCGGCATCTATGCCGTGCGCTGGCAGAAGCCGGCTCAGGGAACCTGGATGCTGGTGATCACCAGCAAGCAGGCCGGATCGCATGCGGCTACGGCTCTCGTAACGATCGACTCGCGCGGCGGCGTCGCCTCCGTCAGCGTTCCGTCCGGTACGATCGAGAATGGCCGGTGGCGTGTTCCCCGCCGAGTGGCGAGCGCCGAGATCGACGCGATGCTGAAGGCCAACGCCGTGCCGGCCGTAGCGCGCGGACAATAGGAGACAGTCACGCACCTCCCACGATCAGGGCGAGTAAATTGATGCGGCCCTGATCGTAGCGGAGGTGTTCAAATGAGTCGCAAGACCGTTCTCCTTTTTGTCCTCGTCTGCTTCCTCGCCGGAATTGCGACGTTTCTGGGTTCCGTCATCGGAAACGCATTCGGCGGGACGGGCCTCTACGCAGGCGCGATCATCGGCGGAATCATCGGCGTCGCGGCCGCAACGCGAATTGCGCTGAAGCGGGAGATAATCGGACCAAAGCGATTCTGGGGTGCGACCCTCGGCGGGATACTCGGCCTTCTCCTCGCAGCACTGGTCGCCACCAACAATCTGTCGACGCCGGTCATTCCGCTGGCGAGCATTCTGCTGATCGGGCTCGGCGCGATCGTCGGCGCCGCCTCGGGGCACGGCAAGTCGATCGACTGACTCCTTTTGTTGCTTATGGATTAATCCAGTACGAAATCTTGAGCAGCAGCGTGTTGTCCGGGTGCTGACGGAAGATGTCCTGGAAGTCGCGGCGGAAGCTGAAGTCGTTCACGAACGCCGGAATCCTGCCGCCCCTGCGCCCATACCAGGAACAGCGTCGAGCCCGGCTT
>DASQFN010000009.1 GCA_035633115.1 Gemmatimonadaceae bacterium
TTCTGGCGGAACATCTTGCGGGTCGAGCCGGCGACCTCGCCTCGGGCGAGCGTCTGGACCGTGCCCTGCCGCTTGTTGGCGTGGTACATCACCAGCGCCTGTTTCAGGAGCGCGTTGCGCACCTCACCGCCGAGCTTTTGCTCGTCGACCTGGAAGGTGTCGATCTTGTCGCCCTTCTGGTTGAAAATCGGGACTTCGATCATCGTTTTGTCCTGTCATTTGTCACTTGTCACTAGTGGACCGTCAGCTTTGAAGCTGCGGGTAAAGACGCCGGAGTTTGATGCGGGCGTCGGTTGTCCGGAACTGCCAGTTGACCTTCACCTTCGCCCGGTTCCGCTCGCCCTCCCACGTCTTTGTCCGCGTCGTTAACGATTCGCGGTCGGGCACGCGCCCGCCGATGCTCTGCTTCTCCAGCACCGCCAGTTCAACTTCGGCCACGTTGAGCCAACTGCCGTGCCTGGGGGTGTACACGATGTCCAGTTTCTCGGTCAGCCGCCGCGCTTCGGCCGGCTCGAACGCCTCGTACAGGCTCGCCGGGCCGTGCGTGTTCAGGTTGTCCATCACCAGCGTGATCTTCTCGGCCCGCTTGCAGTCCACGTCGATGAGCCGTTTGACCTGGTGCGCCCAGTCCAGCCGGGTGCGACGCTCGGTCACGTCCACCCGCCGCCACCCGCGCAGCGGCTCGGCGAACAGGAACACGTTGGCCGTGCCGTTGCGTTCGTACTCGTAGTCGAAGCACTCGGCCCGCCCCCTGCCGCACGGCAGCGGCGTCCGCGTCTCCTTCACCAGTTGCTTGGGTTTCTCGTCCATGCACACCACCGGGCGCTGCGGGTCGTACGGCCGCTTGTACACCTCCAGCACGTTCTCCATCGCGCAGACGAACTCGGCGTTGTGCTCCGGCGGGATGCACCACATCCGCCTCAGGTGCGGCTTGATCTCGTTTTTTTGAGTACCTGCCGCACCGTCTCGTGCGAGGCCGACTCGACGATCCGCAGCTCCACCGCCCGGTCCGCCAGCAGCCGCAGCGACCACCGCGCCCGGCCGTCGGGCGCCTGGCCGCACGCCAGCGCGATCAGCCTCGCCTCCTTCTCGCCGTCGAACTTCGGCTCGACGCTGGGCCGCTCCTGCTTCTTCCGCTCCAGGCAGGCGTCGATCCCCTGCTCCACGCACCGCTTACGCAACTGTTCGACCTGCCCGAGCGACACCCCCAGGCCCTCGGCGATCCGCTCGTCGGCCCACCCCGGCCCGTCCGCGTCGGAGATCAGCAGCATGTTTGCGTGGCGGATCTTGTACGCCGCCGCCTTGCTGGCCCGGACCAGCTGCTGCAACCGATCCCGCTCGTCCTCTTCCAGCCGCACGATGTACTTCTTCATGCCGATCCTCCTTGATCGCGGGCGTCATGCCCAACTCACAGGATCGGCCTTCACCCCCTGAAATCAAGCCTGACGGTCCACTAGCCATTCGTTCAAAGAGACTGCGGAGCGTCGCGCGACGGTCCTCCCGACCTTCAACAAGAAGTGTAAGGTCGGTCCCCAAGACGACGCCGGGTCCGACGCATTCCCAAGCTTCAAAGAACTGCCGCATGGCCGCCCGTCCCTCGTCATCCGTTCCGAGCGAAGCGGCTGGTAGATCGGAGAGCTGGCGGAGGAAGTAGTGACGAAGGAGGAGGATCCGCACGTCCGGCAGATGTACGTGTCGCTCACGGAAAGTGATGAAGTCGTGCCCCATAGCATTCTTCCGGCACCGTCCTCGACCAGTCATCAGTGTCGAGCGACA
>DASQFN010000010.1 GCA_035633115.1 Gemmatimonadaceae bacterium
ACCGTCGCCGACGGACTCTTCTGGCTCTCCCAGCAGGTGGAGCGGAACTCCATCGTGCGGAAGTTGCAGATCAGGAAGTCGCGCGGGCAAGCCTCGGTGCCGGGGCTGCACACCTTCCGCATCACCGATTCGGGGCTGCAAGCCTTCCCGCGCACCTTCGGCCTCACCGGAAGAGAAGAGAAGGTAAAGGGACATCGGCGTCTTTCGTGCGGCATCCCCGAACTGGACGAGATGCTGGGCGGGGGCATTCCCGAAGGGGACAGTTTGCTGGTGGCGGGCTCATCGGGGACGGGGAAGTCGCTGCTGGGTACCCAGTTCATCGTCGAGGGCCTCCGTCAGGGGGAGCCTGGGATCGTGGCGATGTTTGAGGAACGGCCCGAGGAGTACGCGGAGAGGGCCGCCAGCTTTGGCCTCGACCTGGACACGCCGCAGAAGGAGGGCAAACTCAAACTCCTCTACATCCGCCCCCTCGACCTTTCCGTAGATGAAACGGTGCGTGAAATCATCGATGCGGTGCAGGAGATGGGCGCCAAGCGGCTGGTGATAGATTCGCTGGCCGGGTTTGAGATGGCGCTGGCTCCCGGTTTCCGCACCGACTTCCGGGAATCGCTGTATCGGATGATCGGCGCACTCACGAGGACTGGTGTGACGATCCTCAGCACCGTTGAAATTCAGGAGCTCTTTATCGGGTTCAGCTTCAGCTCCTACGCGATCTCGTTCCTCAGCGACGACATCCTCCGCCTGCGGTTCGTGTCGATCAACGGCCAACACCGCAAGATGATCGTAGTCATCAAGATGCGTCGCAGCAGACACAGCATTGACATACGCGAATTCGAAATCACTTCCGAGGGTTTTGTCATCGGCGAGCGATTCAGGGGCTATCGCGGCCTGACCACGGGGGTTCCCGGGCGATGGAACGCTGAGCCGGGGGAAATCCAGGAGTTCCCGCACGAACTGGAAAGTAATCAGTAGGAGTGCCATATGCGTGAGGAACCAAGATCAGTCACGAGGGAGGCTTTCGACCTTGTGCGCCTCAGCCGGTACTTTTCCGAACTTTCACCGCACCCCATGGTCGCCGTCGAGGGAACGACGCACATCGTGCGCCACCTCAATCCCGCGTTCTCGCGCCTTGTCGGGAAGGAGGCAACGGAACTGGTGGGACGCCCCTTCGCCGAGGCCGTGCCGGAAGGGAAGGAAAATAGATGTCTCTCGCTTTTCGACCGTGTGTATCGCACGGGAACGCCGGAGATTTTAGTCGAGCAGGAGCACTGCCAAACGCCACCCGTTTACTGGTCTTATTCGGTGTGGGCAATACTCGGGGCGGACGAACGCCCGGTGGGGGTCATAATCCAGGTGACCGATACGACAGAGATGGCGATCTTCCGAAGACAAGTGATGGCGATGAACGAACAGCTCCTGCTCTCTGCAACCCGGCAACATGAACTCACGGAAACCGCGGAGAGAGCGAATCAGCTCAAAGATGAATTTCTCGCCACGCTCTCGCATGAGCTGCGCACGCCGCTGACATCGATTGTCGGGTGGGCGCAGATGTTAGGAAATCCTAAGCTCGACCCGGTGGCTTCCTTACGCGCCATCGAAGTCATCCGGCGTAATGCACGGATGCAAGTGCAGATGATTGACGATCTGCTCGATGTCTCACGCATCATCACCGGCAAGTTGCGCCTGAGCGTGCAACCCGTTGACCTCGGCACCATCATCATCGCGGCGGTTGACGGCCTGCGCCCGACGGCGGAAGCCAGGGAGATGCGTTTACAGTTGCAACTCGAGTCTCCGGCGGGGCAAGTCTCGGGCGACCCTGACCGGTTGCAACAGGTGGCGTGGAATCTCATCTCGAACGCCATCAAGTTCACGCCGAAAGGCGGGCGCGTGATTGTTAGTCTGGAGCGCGTCGAATCACATGTCGAAGTTACAGTCAGCGATACCGGCAAAGGCATCGCGACGGAGTTTCTGCCGCACGTCTTCGACCGCTTCCGGCAAGCCGATGCGACGACCACGCGAGCATTCGGCGGGTTAGGCTTAGGTTTAGCGATTGTCCGTCAATTGGTCGAATTG
>DASQFN010000011.1 GCA_035633115.1 Gemmatimonadaceae bacterium
ACGGTGCGGTTCGCGTTGTCGGTCAGCGCGAAGATGAGGATTGCAACGCCGCCCGGTCCGTATCCCTCGTAGGTGACCTCGGCGTACTCAACCCCTTCCAGCTCCCCGGTGCCCTTCTTTACCGCGCGCTCGATGTTGTCCTTCGGCATCGAGGCGGCCTTCGCCGCTTCGATCGCAGTGCGAAGCCGTGGGTTTCCCGTGGGATCGCCGCCGCCCAGTTTGGCGGCCATCGTGATCTCGCGGATGAGCTTCGTGAAGTGCGCGCCGCGCTTCGCGTCAGTTGCCGCCTTGTAATGCTTGATCTGCTTCCACTTGCTGTGACCAGCCATGTTCTATGAGGAGTTGTTTGCGGAGTGTTTAGCGGCGATGAAAAGGCGGGCACTTGAACTCGGTCGAGTCGTGAGCGAGCTCGTCTATCAACACCCGCATCTCGGTAAACGATCCTTCGTCCAGATGTACCGATGCTATCAGCAGAAGGTTGGCGAGCGCCTGCGCCGCCACGACATCAAGGCCTTCGGCGGAGGCGTCAATCGCCGCTCCCGCGGCGGCCTTCAGCACCGGCGGCATCGACATCGACGCCAGCCATTGCCGCGCGCCCGCGGCACGGCGACCGGCGTCGGCGGGTACGAAGCTGAATGGCGGGAGCAGGCCCGCGCCAAGTCTCGCGGCCACGAAGCATGCGAGCGCGATCTCTCTGTCTCCGCCGAGCGAAGCGTGCCCAGCGTGCGACGCGAGCGCGCGGAAGCGAAAGCTCGACGGCGCGAGAGCGAACGGTGGCATGTGTCCGATCACCCCCGGAATCTAGGCATTACACAGGCACCCGGCTACATTCTCAAAACCAATGGCACCAGTCGCAAAATCCATCCTTTGGGTGGACGACGAAGGAGAGCTCCTCGAGTCGCATCGCATCTTTCTGCGGTCCAAGGGCTACGAAGTGGAGTGGGCGAGCAACGCCGACGATGCAGTCGAGATGCTGCGGCGCCGGCCATTCGACATCATGCTGCTCGACGAGCAGATGCCGGGCAAGCGGGGCCTCGAGGCCTACCGCGACGTCCGGGAGCTGGCTCCGAACCTCCCCGTCGTGATGGTCACCAAGAGCGAAGAGGACGCGACGCTCAAGGAGGCCATTGGCGCCAACATCCGCGACTACCTCGTAAAGCCGATCAATCCGCGCCAGGTGCTGAGCATCGTGACGCAGATTCTCGAGGGCCCGCGCATCCGGCAGCAGGCCATCGCGCGCCGATTCGTCGAGCGGTTTCGTGCGATCGAGCTCGAGCGCGACAGGAATCTCGACTGGCGAGGGTGGATCGATCGCTTCGATGAGCTGATGAGATGGGACGTCGAGCTCGCCGCGGCAGGTGAAACGGGGCTTTACGATTCACTCCGCGGCCTCTACCCCGACATGCACCGCGAATTCGCGGCTTACATGCACGAGAATTATCCGGTGTGGCTGAAGAACCTGGAAGGAAATCGCCCACCGCTTTCTATCGACATCATTGGCGAGTTTCTTCTCCCGGTTCTGCAGCGCGACCGCGCGGCGGTTTTCATCGTCGTCGATTGTCTGCGGCTCGATCAGTGGAGAGTCCTGGAGCCGCTTCTCGCACCCTGGTTCGAGACCGAGACGACGCATTACTTCGCCGTGCTTCCCACAGCGACTCCGTACTCCCGAAACGCACTCTTCAGCGGTCTTTTCCCAGGAGAGATCGCCGCTCGCCTGCCCGACTGGTGGGGCAACGCGGACCGCGAGGACGAATCACTCAACGCGCACGAGCGCCAGCTCCTGGAGAATCATCTTGTCGAGCTGTGCGGACCGACTCCCGTGCGCTACCAGAAGATCTCCACTGCATCGAATTCCGACGAGCTCGAGCGTCACCTCGGCACCGCGATCGGCAACGAAGGCGTGAGCGCGTTCGTCTTCAACTTCGTCGACCTCCTCACGCACGGCCGCAGCGAATCGCAGATCCTCTACGAGGTCGCGCGCGACGAGATTGCGCTTAGACAGATCACGCGGCAGTGGTTCCAACGGTCGGCGCTGTTCAGTGTCCTCAAGGAAGCGTCGCGGCGGAAGATCACCGTGCTTCTCACCACCGATCACGGCTCGATTCATTGCAACACGCCGGCGACGGTGTTTGCAAAGCGGGACGCGACGTCGAACCTCAGGTACAAGTTCGGCGAAGATCTGCGAGCGGAGCGGCCGGAGCAGGCGCTGTGCTTCACTAACGCCGACGATCTTCGACTTCCACGAAAGGGCTCCGGCGCCAACACGCTGCTCGCTACCGGAGACTGCTTTTTCGTATATCCGACGAAGCTGAGGGAGTATCAGAGCAGGTACCGCGGGTCGTTCCTCCACGGAGGCGTGACGCCAGAGGAAGTCATTCTCCCGCTCGCGCTGCTGACACCCAGAACGTAGTGGTCTTCAGGCGTCTAGCGCCTTTCGTTCGGCCGCATGCGTGGCGCATGGGGGGCGCCATCGCCGGAAATATCGGGGCGGCATTGCTCGACGCGTTCTCGCTCGCGCTGCTCATCCCGTTCCTCAATACGCTGTTCAACCAGCCGCCGATAAATCTCTCGGCGGGCGGATTGTCCAGCCTGCTGCGCGCGACAGTCGGAATGCTGCTCGATCCATCGGACAAGATGGGCTCGCTGCGCAATGTGATCCTGATCGTGCTCGCCGTCGTCGTCCTCAAGAATGTTCTTGTGTGGCTCGCGGGCCAGCTCGGCGCAAGTCTTCAGGAACTCGTGACGCGGGACATTCGGAATGCGATCTACGCGCATCTCGCCCATCTGCCTCTCTCGTACTTCGCCCGAACAAAAACAGGACAGATCCTCTCGCGCGTCATCACCGACACGGCCGAGACGCGCCTGATACTGACGCAGCTCGTAACCCAATCTCTGCAGAGTGGTGCGCTCGTCCTGA
Source organism: Gemmatimonadaceae bacterium (assembly GCA_035633115.1). Taxonomy (NCBI): domain Bacteria; kingdom Pseudomonadati; phylum Gemmatimonadota; class Gemmatimonadia; order Gemmatimonadales; family Gemmatimonadaceae; species Gemmatimonadaceae bacterium. The sequence continues at coordinate 2,918 of DASQFN010000011.1, forward strand.
GCTACATCGCCTTCCTCTTCCTCATCTCCTGGAAGATGACGCTCATTGCGCTCATTCTGCTGCCGCTGCTTGGTGCGGCGATGCAGCCGCTCCTGACGAAGCTTCGCGCGGGCAACAGACGGCGCGGGAACCAGCACGGCGAGATGACGAGCGTGGTGCAGGAGACCGTCAGCGGAATCCGCCTGGTGAAATCGTTCGGCGCCGAAGCTTACGAGGAGAGTCGCTTCCGCGAAGCGAGCGACCGGTACGCGTCGAGCAGCGTGCGCCTCACACGACTTTCGTTCCTCGCGGCGCCCGTTACCGAGATCGTCGGCACTTCGATGGCGGTGCTGCTGCTGTGGCTCGGTGCCCGGCAGGTGCTCGTGGAGAGGGCAATGTCGGGCGCAGATCTCATCGCGTTCCTCGTTTACGCGCTGCGGCTGTTGCAGCCGCTGAAGCAGCTTTCGCAGATGCCCACGACGGCGCAGTCTTCGCTGGCCGCGGCGGAGCGATTGTTCGAGATTCTCGACTCTCCATCCGAAGAGCAGACCGATGCCGGAACTCTGGACAAGGCGACGTTCGAGCGCGAAATCGAATTCGACGACGTGACCTTCGCGTACGATGGGGCGCCGGTGCTCTCGAATATCAGCTTCAAGGCAATAAAAGGCGACGTGACCGCACTCGTGGGTCCGAGCGGAGCGGGCAAGACGACACTCGTCGATCTTATCCCTCGCTTCTATCCGGTTCCGGCGGGACGGATATTGCTCGACGGCGTCGACACGAGCCGAATCCGTCTTTCGGCCCTCCGCGGTCTCACGGGCATCGTGAGCCAGGACACAGTTCTCTTCAACGATACTGTTCGGAACAACATTGCCTACGGCGCCAGCGAGCGATTCAATGACGCGCAGATCGAGGCAGCGGCCCGTGCGGCAAACGCACATCCGTTCATCGAGGAGCTTCCGAACGGCTACGACACTGTGCTTGGCGAAAGGGGCACGCGTCTCTCGGGTGGACAGCGGCAGCGCATCGCGATTGCACGAGCCTTGCTCTGTGATCCGCCCATTCTCATTCTCGATGAGGCTACCTCGGCGCTTGACACCGAGTCGGAGCGTCTGGTGCAGGAAGCGGTTGACCGGCTGCTTCGCGGGAGAACGGTGTTCGTGATTGCGCATCGCCTATCGACGATTGTTCATGCAGACCAGATTCTCGTCCTCGACAGAGGCAGAATCGTCGAGCGTGGAACGCACACGAGCCTGCTCGCGGCTCGGGGTGTATATCATCGCCTTTATTCGATGCAATTCGGCAGCATGCCGCAGTCGCTCGATTCACTCGCTTCATCACCTGTTTAAGTGCACATCCTCTTTCTTCATTTCGCGCGTGAATGGTCGGGGACGGCGCGGGCGTTCTCGGTTGCTGCGCGCGGCTTGGCTGCGCGCGGCCACACGGTGCGGTTCCTGGCCGAACCCGACAGCAGCGTAGAGCAATCCGCGACGCGAATGGCGACCGTGGCGTCGAAGCTCGGGGGTCTCGATCCACAGGCTCAGACCAAGGTTGCTCCGTTCGAAGTCGTGCATTTTGAGGGCGAAGGGTCGTCGCTCGGCGTTGGGTGGCGGCTCAGGAATCTGTTTCGGAGCTGGGACGCGGACGTTGTGTTCGTCAGCACGGAGCGCGAGCACGTCATCGCGTCGATCGCGTGCTGGCTTGGGAGGCGTGGCTCCGTAGTGAGGCGAACGCCTGCGGGCCGTACGCTCGAAATGGGGCTGGGCGGAAAGATCGCATCGTGGCTGACGCGGACTGCATTTCTGTTTGCTGACGAGAGCGCCGCCAAAGTCGCGAAGGTACCGCGGCGTGCCGGAAAACCGATCGTGGCGATGCTCGGTGTCGACGCGACGAGGTATCCCGAGCGCACGAACGGCGCGAGCGCGGAAACCGCCGAGGGTCTTGGCATTCGCTACATCATCTGCGTGTACGACCAGACATCCCGCGGCCGTGCGGCGACCGCGGTCAGAACGGTGTCGATGCTTTCGCCCCGACATCCGTATCTTCGCCTGATGATCTTCGGGCCTGGCTCGGACAGCGAGGACCTCCGCATGCAGGCAGCCGCACTCGGCGTTCTGGACCTCGTGAGCTTCCTGGGCGAGCGCGACGATCATCTGCTTCTCATGCGCGATGCCGATCTTGGGTGGGTTGTGGCCGAGGCTGATACGGCCGCATACGGGATTCTCGATCTGATGGCACTCGGAGTTCCGGTAATTTCCGCCGAAGGGACGGTCGCCGAGGCGTACGTGGCGAACATGATCACGGGCACTCTGATTCCGCCGGACGACGCTGCAACCACTGCGGCTGCAGTCGTGACGCTTCTGACGAATGAGGAGCAGCGAACGGCGATAGGAGCCGCAGGCCGCGCGCGGGTTGCGCGCGAGTTTCCGGAGCAGGCGATGGTCGAGGGATTCGAGCAGGCAGCGAAGGCAGCAGGTAGCCCCCGCCGTTAGAAGTTGAGCGAGAGGGAGGGGGGAGGAGGGTCAGTCCCCGTATCAGTGGTGATCGCGGCGCGCGACGAGGCCGCGAACATCGAGGCGTGTGTCTCGAGTGTGAGCTGGGCTCGCGAAGTCATCGTCGTGGAGAACGATTCGTCGGACGACACGGTGGCACTCGCGCAGCGTTCGGGTGCGACGGTGATGTCGCATCAATTCACGACAATCGGTGCGCAGAGGAATGCGGCGATCGAGCGCGCTGCGTCTGAGTGGATACTTGCAGTGGACGCCGACGAACGAGGCTCGCCTGCATTGGGTGAAGAGATTCGACGCGTCGTCGCCGGTCCCGACGCGCACGAGGCCTACCGAGTGCCGCGCCGCAATTTTTTTCTCGGCCGCGAAGTAAAGCATGGCGGATGGGCGAGCGACCGTCCGATTCGTCTCTTTCGTTCGACCCTTCGCTACAACGCGAGCCGCGTTCACGAGCATGTGGATGTCAAAGGAGCGATCGGTGAGCTGAGTGAGCCACTCGCGCATTCCACCTACACTTCGCTCGACGACTATTTCGAGAAGCTGGACCGTTACAGCAGGTGGTGGGCGCAGGATCGGCACGAGCGAGGCAGGCGTGCCGGGCCGTTGTCGGTGGTGTTTCGACCTCCCGCGCGGTTCGTGAGTATGTATTTCTTACGCGGCGGGTGGATGGACGGTGCAGCGGGGGCGGTGCTCTGCTCCCTGGCCGCAGCAAGTGTGATGGCCAAATACGCGCGTCTCTGGGAGTTGAGCGCGAGCGACTAAACGGAGATCCGCGTTTCTTTCTCCCAGCTCCGGGGCGCGCCGGGAGCTCCGATTCTGCTTTCGTGGTGTTTTCATGGCCCGAGGCATCCGGCGGCCATGGGTGAGGTAGTTGGTTGCTGTGTTCGACAACAAAGCGAGGTGCCAAGTGCGATCCTTCTTACCTGTGCTAGCCATCTTCGCCTTCGTATCCGGGCTCAATGGTCAGCAGCTACCCGACAGTACCTTTCGCTTTAAAAATGATCACGCGGCGTTCTCGCCGGGCGCTGGCCCCTCAATCTGTGTAGACGCCGCGCATCATAATTTCCACACGCTTGAAGGCCGGTACTATTCCTTTGGCAAGCTCGTTCGCGAGGACGGCTTCCGCACAACTTCCCTTAAAGCACGTTTAGATGAGGCTGTGCTTTCTGACTGCGCTGTGATCGTCATAGCGAACGCGTTGGCAGCGCCGGCCGAGGAGCGCGGTGCAGACTTGAACGCGCCTGCATTCCGGCCCGGCGAGATCAATCGAATTCTGGAGTGGGTGATCGGCGGAGGACGGCTTTTCCTCGTTATCGACCATGCTCCGTCCGCGGCGGCAGCAGCAAACCTGGCCGCTGCTATTGGTGTGCTGCCATTGAATGGAAATGCCAGCTACCGCATGTTCGGCGAACTTCCAGACGCGGCCATCCGTGCAATCATCGAGCAACACGGCATCACCGCTGATTCAATACGGCGTGTATTGGGTCCTCTCGGGTCGCTCGGCGACCACGCAATCCTCCGAGGCAGACCGGGCGTCGACCGGCCTGTGCGCACCCTCCTCACGTTTGTCGGTTCTGCGCTCTATCCAGCTGAAGACGTGCGTTCCTTACTTGAAGTGCCAACCCGATCGAAAGGAACGGTCTGGTTGACTGGACCGTCTCGGCCACACTCGCCGCGCTACCCACTTGAACGCTGGCTGGTCGGCGGCGCCCGCGAAATGGGTGCGGGGCGTGTCGTCATATTGAGCGAGGCAGCCATGTGCTCGGCACAATTAGCAGGTCCCGAGCGGAATCCAATGGGCATGAATGATCCTCTCGCTGTCGATAACGCGCGCTTCTGCCTGAACGTGATCCGATGGCTTGCCGGTGTGATCTAGATCGGCGAGAACGCTGGCCAACGATCGGATGAAGCTGGCGCGTACGACGCGAGGGCTCTATCGAGAATAGCATGGGCCGCGCAGCTTACCCTTAAAACATTAGCCAGACAAGTCACATTGCGCATACCCCGTGTCGTACCGCTGCGCTCTCGTCATCGAAGACTGGCGCACGCAGGGCAAGACACAAGAAGGTATCCAACATCGGGAGGAGCCACCCACCATGCTCGATTCTGAGCTGACCACGCCACGCGCAGCCATGATTCTGCTGCTCGCGGGTACGCTCGCCGGGACAGGCGCACTCGAAGCGCAGTCACCGACAAGCAGTACGGCTGTGGCGGGAACCCAACGGCGGGTCTCTTTCACCACGAGCGAAGGAACGAGCCTCAACTTCGACATATCCCCGGACGGACGCTGGATCGTGTTCGATCTGCTGGGCCAGTTGTGGCGCATTCCGGCGGAGGGCGGCGAGGCCGTGCGACTCACCGACGCAGTGGCAGACGCGGCCGAAGATGTTGATCCGACGGTCTCACCGGACGGCCGCTGGATTGCCTTTCAAGGGGATCGCAACGGGATCGAGGGTCTCTGGCTCATCCCGACCGGCGGAGGCGCACCTCGGCTGCTGCCCGGGACGGAAGCCAGCACAAGGATTCGTTGGAAGACCTACTTCCGACCGGCCTGGTCGCGCGACAGCCGACAGCTCGCCTTCATCCGCGACAACCTCTTGTTTCTACACAGCATCGATCGCGATAGCACAGCCCAACTAACCCTGCAGCAGCCGTCTCTAGGTACTCCGGTGTGCATCGACTGGGTGGCGGATGGGCAACTGCTGGCGCTCGTGCGGCCGCGGGGTGCGTCAGGCGGTGCGCTTTGGTTTATCGATCCCGGTAGCGGCCAGGCGCGCGAGGCGCCCGCCGGCGGACTGGCGCCGATCTCCACCGGACCCGGACTGATCTCGGCGTGCCCCACCAGCTCCCCGGACGGAAGCAGGGTAGCAGTATTCGTCGAGGACCCTGCCGGGGTGTTCCAGCTTCACCTGCTGCCGCTCGGCGCGGGCGATCCCCGGCGCGTGACGGATGATCCCGACGTGTTTCCCTCCCGCGTGCGCTGGACGCGAAATGGCAAGGAACTGCTCTACGTTGCCGGCGGACGCATCTACCGCGTGTCTTCTTCGGGCGGCGAACGCGTCGCTGTTCAGTTTAGGGCGACTGTTTCATTCGAGCGGGAGGAACGTGTGCTTCCACAGGTGCGATTTCCCGATCCTGGATCATTGCTGCCAGCCCGCGGTCACATGGGACTGGCGCTGTCGCCCGATGGCAGTCGTATCGCTCTCATGGCGCTCGGGCAGCTTTGGGTGTGGCCGGTTGGAGCCCGGCCGCGCTCGGTCACGGCCGTGCCAATCACAGCCGGCTGGCCGGGCTGGGCGCCCGATGGACGGGCAGTCGCATGGAGCGCTGGAGCTGAGGACCGGGCCGGAGCGTCAATTGTCGAGTTGTATGTCACCGACGTTGCCACGGGTCGAACGCGACAGGTCACGCGGTTGGGTGGAACGGCCTCGCGTCCATCGTGGTCGCCAGATGGGCGGCACATCGCATTCTATTACCGGCCGGCGAGAGGAAGCGCCGCAGCGCCAGCTGGTCCGCCATCCCATCTCGCCGTCGTGCCGGCTGACGCTGAAAACGTCAGTGACGTTGCCGCGCTGCAGGTCCTCCCGAACACGCCGATTCCATGGATAGCACCTGCACTCGCGCAGGAGCGGCCCGCCTGGAGCCCCGCCTCCAATGCGCTACTCTTTCACCAGCCCGGCTGCGCGAAGAGCTCGTGCATCTACGGCGGTCCGCCGAACGACGAGCTGCGCATTGTACCGCTGGCCGGCGAACCCATCCGCCTCGCTCCATTGACCGATGCCGCTACCTTCGTGCAGTGGGCAGCCGATTCGAGCCTCATCTTCGTTCGCGGTAACCAGCTTTGGCGCGCGGAGCTTCGCGACGGCTCGCTCGGAGACGCGATACGGCTCTCGGATGAGCCGGCGCTGTATCCGAGCATCGCGCGCGACGGCAGCATTCTATACCTCGGACTGGATGGGTATCGAATTCGCCGCGCCAACGGCCGCGTCACAACGCTCGGTTGGCCGCTCACATATCGCGTACCCGAGCCGTCGCCGATTCTTATTCGGAATGCAACCATCATCGACGGCACGGGTGCGCGGCCGCGCGGCACAGCCGACGTACTGATCGAGAAGGGACGGATCGCACGGATCGCGCCCGCCGGATCGATCCGCGCGCGGCGCGGCGCTGAAATCGTGAACGCCGAGGGTCGGGTCCTCATACCAGGTCTCATCGATCTGCATGTACACAACGGTCTCTCGACACTCGTTCCGCTATCACAGCTATACCACGGGATAACCACCATTCGCGACATGGGCGGACCTTTGGCTTCGCTGGTCGGTATCGCCGACGCCATCGAGTCTGGTACTTACGCAGGGCCGCGAATGGTGTTCGGCGGAGTACGCATCAATCCCGGTGCGCCGTTCGCCTTCACCGGTGCCGACATCCAGGGTACACGCAACCATGCGGAGTCCGAGCGTGCACTGCTGCTGGCAAGAGCGCTGGGAGCGTCCTTTGTGAAGATGCAGTTCCCGGCCCGTTGGTCGGCGGGCGCAGAGCTAGTTAAGCAGGCGCAAGCGCTCGGATTCAGAATCGGGGGGCACTGCGCCCAGCAGTTGCCACTTATCGCCGCCGGCATTGCGCAGGCCGAGCACCTGTCGGGCTGTGGTCCTCGCAGTCAGGGACCGCCGCAGGCCGACCTCATCACGCTGTTCCGACACGCCGGTGTCACGATCGTGCCCACGTTTCCGGTGTTCAGCGGCGCAATCGCAGCGGCTGACACGGCTGCTCTCGGTGCTCGGGATGTGGCGCCGTTCATTCCCCTTTCGGACCGGTCCAGCCGACCGGTCACGGTACAAGAGTTCTGGTACACGGCGCAACGCAAGCACAGGGCGTCCGTCGGTGCGCTATACGCCGGCGGCGTGCGCGTCGCGACTGGCAGCGATGCTCAGCATCTTCCTGGTGTGATTCATATCGAGCTGGAAGACCAAGTCGCAGCTGGGCTGCCGCCGCTCGCGGCGATCACCGCGGCGACAAGCGAAGCTGCAAGGGTGCTCGGCGCGGAAGCGGAAATCGGCACGGTGGCGGTAGGCAAACACGCGGATCTGATTCTGCTCGATGCCGATCCGCTGGAGAACATTCGCAACACTCGCAGAATCCGGATGGTGATCCAAAGAGGGCGGATCGTGGACCGCGACGCTCTCCTCCAGTCGGCGCGAGAACAGACCGAGCGCCATCCCCCCTTGCTGCGCTAAGAGTTTTGGCTGGTTCATGGACTGAAAAAGCCAGCCGATGCTGAATGTGATAACGCAGTTACAGATGTCCTGCATCGACAGGGCCGGCTAACATTCGGATGCAGCAGTCGGGCAGGCGACGCAACCAGGTTGATGGTCAGCACGCTTCTGCGGTGTCGAGTCAACGACGTTGGTATAGGCCCGCAGCTGATCCTTGATACGTTGATATGACTGGGCTGGTGTCAAGGATTCATCTCAGTACTGAGTAACACCATGGTCGTGGGACGACGTGGGGCCGAGGCAGCATCGACGATGAATCCTGCTGATATGCGCCGATTACAGAGTTGCCTCTGCAGCGCGGCAAGAATTGGATTCGTCGGGAGCTGGCTCATTCTAGCTCGGGGAGCGCGCCGGTGGTTCCCGTCAGAGGTTTAGGCCCGGGATCTGGTTGGATAACCGCTGGTAAGTGAATTTCGTCCCATCGGACCACTGGACGACTAGGCTATTTCCCGAGATCGCCGCGATGGCGGGGATCGTCGACCGCCTCCTCCCGAAGGATCGGGCAAAGCGATACGGAAGTGCAGCCGAGGTCGCTCTTGGAGCCTGTCTTTCAAGAGGTTCACAGTGATCCGCGGTTTGGCAACCTGAAGGAGCGGCTCGGAATTCCGCCGCGGTAGCGCCTTTTTTTTCTAGCCTTCGTGGAGCTGTTCGCCCCCCGTTGCTAAAAGTTATGCGCGCCTCAGACGCTTGCGTGAACGGAACCTAATCAGTACGTTATTCTGTACCGAAATCGTTTCCTGTTAAACGAAGCCGACATGCCAAAGCTGAAGCCGAGTCGGGATATCCAGCCCGTGACCGAATTCCGTGCCAATGCAGCGCAGTTCATTGAGCAGGTGCAGGAGACCGGCGAGCCTGTCATCCTCACGCAGCATGGCCGCAGTGCGGCGGTGCTTCTGGATGTCGAATCCTACGAATCGATGATCGACGAGCTCGCGCTGCTCCGCGACGTCCGAACGGCAGAGGAGCAGATCGCGGCCGGGAATGGTCGCAGTCACACTGCGGTAGCGAAGACTCTAAGGGGCCGTCTCGGCCGGTGAAGGTCATCTGGGCCGCGCTGGCAGAACAGCGTGCGCTCGAGGCGGTGGAGTACATCGCACAGGATCGACCACAGGCCGCCACCGCATGGCTCGAGGAGTTGATTGAACGAGTGGGCGCGCTCGACCGATTTGCACGCCGCGGTCGAGTGGTCCGCGAGATTGTAGAATGCACCGTGGACAGGCGGTTATTCCGCCTTATACCACGACGATCTGATCAACGCAGTCAAAGTGTCCCGGCGATCGCGCCAGCGGGCCGCTCAGTGGTGAAGAACACAATCTGAAAGTCGGGGCCATCCGGCTCTGTGGCGCCAAACAACGCCGCAGCAAGCTCGGAGGAGATGATCGTCGCATCCTCGGGGTCGATCAGCGGTCGCTGATCCCGTCGACCTCGCCGAACGCGACGAGGAGCGCCGGCCGCCCGTTGTCGAGATCGTTCATGCTCCACCCCGTGAACGTCTCGCCGCCGGGTTGAAGATCTGTCCTTTCCACGCGAGCGCGAACGTCCCGTCCACGTTCTCGGTGAGCTTGAACTGTATGTGCCCGTGCGGCCGGAGGTTCGGGTCGTCGATAATGTTGGGATCGTCGATCGCACGCAGCTGCACGTTGAAGACTTGCGGGCGATTGTCGATCACTACGATGGGGCTCGGGCGCAGCTGCGGCCCCTCGGTCGGAGCGAGGGGTTCAGAGCAACCGGAGACAACGGCGGCGGCCGCAATCGGGATCAATGCAAGCCGCCTCAGAAGGTGCGTGCCGGATACATCGAGCTCGGAAGCGCGATGAGACATTGGTACTCCTGCTGTTGGTGTCGGGCCAGAGTCCATGCTTGTCGCACAGTCCACGCTTCCGGATCGTCCGGGGACGGGCGCCCAACACCTGTTGACGCGGGGGCTCGGGCGCAAAGCGGACATGCATCGGCGAGAATGCGTGGCGATGCACCACGGCCCGGCGTCGCCGGGCAACGCGCAAATGGAGGGTTACGGCCCCGCGTAGCTGAACGGACCGAGCGCCATGTACTGGCCCGAGTGATCGTACTCGATTCCGTCACTGACGCGGAAGCGAGTGGTTGCGCCCAGCTCGCCGCTCTTGATGATGATTCCCTGCGGTAGAGTTATACCGGGAAACGATTCCGACCCCGTCACCGGATTTCGAATGGGGCCGCACTCGACCTCGACGTAGTCGCCGCATTTGATGCGAGTGTTGACGCCGTCGAACGCGAGCTCGTACACGACAGGGTAGGGCCCATGCACCTTGGGCCACGTCCAGGCCAGAATCCCCCATGGCCCGCCAACCTTTCCTCCGATGAGCTGCTCGATCGCCGCGCGTTGCGCAGCATCCGCTTGCTCATCTACAAGGACGAGCGCTTCACCGTTTCCCTCGTGAATCGCCGCGGGCCAATTGACGTAGACCGAGAAGCTCAGCCCGTCGAGTTTGACGTCGCCGTAGGCGCCCTCCTCGACGTGCCAGGTCCAGCCACCCTCGCATTTTCCCGTCGTGGGCCGCGCGTTGAAGTTACAGGGACAACCCCAGTCGCAGTTGCACGCTACGAGAACTTTTCCGTTGAGATGCCAGCTCTCTGCCATTGTCACCTCGCAAATGACGCCTGAACCAGCCACACTCCGGCGGCTGTCAGTGGTGCAGGCGGTAATGATACGTCATCTTCCCGCCCCGTGAACACAGTCCTCTGGGGAGTTCTCGCTTATCTCGTCGTGCAGTTCGGCATCGGTATCTATGTGTCGCGCCGCATCAGGACGGAGAGCGATTACATCGTTGCCGGGCGACGACTCGGGTACGGACTCACGACGTTCACGATCTTCGCGACATGGTTTGGCGCCGAGACTACGATCGGCTCCGCGGGTGCGGTATACCAGTCTGGCCTGGCGGGCGCCACCTCCGATCCATTCGGTTACGGCGTGTGCCTCTTTCTCATGGGGCTCATCTTCGCCGTTCCGTTGTGGCGAAGGAAGCTGACGACGCTTGCCGATCTTTTTCGCGACCGCTTTTCGCCGGGTGTAGAGAAGCTCGCCGTCCTCCTCATGGTGCCGACATCGCTCCTTTGGGCGGCAGCACAGATACGCGCGTTCGGCCAGGTGCTTTCCGCATCTTCCGAGCTGAATGTTACCATCACCGTGACGATCGCTGCAGGAATCGTCATCGCGTACACTGCATTCGGCGGAATGCTCGCCGACGCCTGGACCGACCTCGTACAGGGCATCGTCCTCATCGTCGGTCTGGTGGTTCTGTTCGGCGCGATGATGTACAACGCGGGACTCGAGCCGTTCCTGTCGATCCCGCCGGCACGCCTCGATCCATTTGCTCAGGGTGCCTCGCCGCTCGCGATACTCGAGGAATGGGCAATTCCGATCTGTGGATCCGTTGTTGCGGCCGAGCTGGTCTCGCGTGTGATAAGCGCGCGCAGTCCCGAAATCGCGCGCAGGTCATCGCTTTTCGCGGGAAGCGGGTATCTGCTCTTCGGGCTCATACCCGTTGGTGTCGGTCTGGCGGGATCAGTTCTGCTGCCGGGTCTCGAGCATCCCGAGCAGATTCTGCCGTTACTCGGCCAGCGTTTCCTTCCAGGTGCTCTCTATGTCATCGTCGCCGGCGCCCTGATCTCGGCGATTCTATCCACCGTCGATACGACGCTTCTCGTTTGCTCCTCGCTCGTCTCTCACAACATCATCGTCGCAGCGCGTCCGCAGATGAGCGAGACGGCCAAGGTGCGCGTCGCGCGAGCAGGCGTGGCCACCTTCGGAATCATCGCGTATGTCATTGCGCTTCACGCTGAGGGAGTGTACGCCCTCGTCGAGGAAGCGTCGTCATTCGGCAGCGCGGGAATCTTCACGGTAGTGACGCTCGGGCTCTTCACACGGTGGGGTGGAGCGCTTGCCGCCGCCGCGTCACTGCTGGCAGGTGTCACCGCGTGGATAGCCGGCGCCTACATCGCCGACCTCGCCTTTCCGTATCTCATTTCGCTCCTTGCCGCTTTCGGTGCGTACGCGCTCGTGGCGCTAGGCACACACCGGCGTACGCCCGCTATGGTAAACGCGACTGGTGCTCCATATATCTAAGGATCTGCGGCAACCGGCACACAGCGCAGCCCGGGCGACGCGAGATACGCTGAACCCATCATACGCGCTGCGACTGAGCCGAGCCGAAGGAGCAGGAAAATGAGCGTCCCGCGAAGTTTCTCTGACACGCTGCTCTTCCTCGGCTCGATTCTGATACTCGGATGTAACGAATCCACCACTCCCCGGACCGGAACGATACAGGTTACCGTAACCACTACGGGCGCGACCAGCGATCGCGATTCTGACGGGTACACGTTGAAAATCGATGACAGGCCCGGCTCCCCGATCGACATCAACGCCACGGTGACGATAGCCGATGTCGCCATCGGCACGCACAGCGTCATGCTCGAGGGCTTGCAGGCGAACTGCTCGCCTACCGGAAGCAATCCGCGAACTGTCGAGGTGACTGGCGGCAAGGGAGCCGCACCTGCCACGGTTTCATTTTTCGTATCGTGTGTGCAGAAGACGGGAAGCATTGTTGTCACGACAGTGACAACCGGTTCGGACCTCGATCCGGACGGGTACACCGTGGTTGCCGGCGGCCCGCGCGGCACCATTCCGGCGAACGGAACACTCACTGTGACCGGAGTGACCGAGGGCGCGTGGGGCGTGACACTCAGCGGGCTGTCCCTCAACTGTGCGATTGATCCCCCGGCGACGAAAATAGTCACTGTGACTTCTGCGGCGCCCGTACAGGTTGCCTTTTCGGTACGCTGCGTTCCCACCCTGAGCCTTCGGGTGACGTTGGTGACGACGGGCGTCGATCTGGATGCGGACGGATATAACATCCAGGCGCAGCTCGCGGGGTCGAGCTTCGTGACAGGTGCCGGCGTGCAAGCCAATGGTACTGCGACTCTCACCGGACTCGCCCCCGGCGACTATGCAGTGACGCTATCCGAAGTCGAGCCGAATTGTGACGCGGCCAAGCCTGGCCCGCAGACGGTGTCGGTGGCGGCCAACCCAACTGCACTGACGATCGAAGTCACCTGCGAGAAGGGACGTCAGCTCGCGTACGCAAACAATGTCGGGCGCAACGCTGATATCTACGTCATCGGCTCCAACAATGCCGGCGCTACAGTGGTCACGAGCGACGCAACGGCCGACGCTGATCCTGCGTGGTCGCCGGACGGCAGCAAGATAGCCTTCACGAGTGAGCGCGGTGGTAACTACGACATCTACGTGATGAGCGCCGACGGTACGAACCAGGTGCGACTGACTACGAGCACGTCCGTTGACAACCGTCCTGCATGGTCGCCCGACGGCGCTAAAATCGCGTTCGCCAGCGTGCGTGACGGCAACGCCGAGATTTATGTGATGAACGCAGACGGTTCAAGCCAGGTCCGGATCACGAACGATATCGCACCTGACAGCGAGCCTGCCTGGTCACCTGACGGGACGAAGATCGCGTTCTCCAGCGGCCGCCCCGGAGGCGGCGGTATCTGGATCATGAACCCCGACGGGTCGGGCCTCAACCGGCTCACGACCAACTCCCGTGGTGACTGGAGCCCGGACTGGTCTCCTGATGGCACCAGGATCGCTTTCTCGAGTGAAGTTTCAGCCAGCACTCGCGACATTTACGTGATGAACGCGGACGGAACCGGGGTGACGTCGCTTACGTCTGGTTATGTACTCGCTCAGGATCCTTCCTGGTCGCCCGACGGGCGCAAGATCGCCTTCTCGTCGCCTTTATGTGCCGACTACTATTACTACCACTACTATTGCGACGCGCGCCTCCTGGTCGTCGGTCTCGACAGGACTATCTATGCTTCGCTGACAACGCCCTCGAACGCGTCCAATCCGATGTGGCGGCCGTGAGGTAAGCATGCGCTCGCGGGGAATTCTCGGCGCCGCAATGCTGGTCGCCGCGTGTGACAACGACCTGGCCGCTCCGTCGTTCTCCCGGATGATCGACTCGACGCTCGCGGCCGCAAATCCGCACAACGCGCTCAGTGCAATCGTGACTGTCCGCGTACGCCAGGTCGACAGCGTCGCCGTGCGCTTTCGTCTCGCCGACGCGCCGGCCACTGGCGACAGCATCACCCCTGCGGCGCAAACGGCTGGAGATTCGGCGGCGGTTCCTGTGCTTGGGCTGCTTCCGGAGCGCCGCTATATCCTGCGCGCCGTCGCGTACTGGGCCGGCGGAAATGTCGTAGGCGAGCCGGTCGAGTTCACCACAGGCAATCTGCCGTTGGATATTCCGCGGTACTCCGTGAGCGGATCGGATCCATCGCCGGGATTCGTGGTGTTTGCCGCCGGGACGTACGGGCTGGTCATCGACAATACCGGAAGAGTCGTGTGGTATCGCCAGTTCCCAAACGGTCCCGGCCTCAACTTCATGGCGGAGCCGAACGGCCGTTACGCGGCGCGACCCACGACGCCCGACCCAACCGACGTCGAGCCGTGGCTCGAGCTCGACGCGCTCGGCAATATCACGCGAACGTTCAGCTGCGCGCTCGGCCTTCAGTCGCGATTTCACGATCTGATCAGCGAGCCTGACGGTGGCTACTGGCTGATGTGCGACGAGACACGCACGATGGACCTTGCGGCGAGCGGGGGCGTCGCGAGCGCACGCGTGACCGGTACAGCCGTGCAGCATCTCAGCGCAGCCGGCGCTCTCCTTTTTCATTGGAGCCCGTTCGATCATTTCGCGATCACCGATGTCGATCCGGCAGACCGCACCGGCGCGAACGTCAACTGGACGCATGGAAACGCACTCGACTTCGATGTCGACGGGAATCTGATAGTGTCTTTCCGCAGCCTCGAGGAGATCACCAAGATCAATGTCGCCACCGGCGCGGTAATGTGGCGCATGGGTGGGCGACGCAATCAGTTCACGTTTCTTGATTCGCCGATGCCGCCGTTCTCCAGGCAGCACGGTGCGCGGATCTCCGCACCGGGTGCGTTGATGCTTCTGGACAATGTTGGCAACCCATTCGAGTCCCGGGTGGAGCGCTACACCGTGGATGAAGCTGCCAGAACCGCGCGGCTCGCTCACTCGTATGCTTCGGATCCGGGTGTCGTGACTCTCATCGGCGGGAGCGTTCAGAGCCTCGCGGGCGGACGAACTCTCGTGTCGTTCGGCACAGCCGGACGAGTTGAGGAGTACGATGCCGCGGGGCGAGTGATGTGGCGGATTGCCGGAGACGCCGGTTACGTCTTCCGTGCCCAGCGAATACGGTCACTATACAAGCCGGGACTGGGAAGCACGCGGTGACAAGTCCACGGGAGTGAATGATGTCAAACGCAGTGTACGACGAGCTCGGCTCGGTGGTTTCGCTCTGGAGATATCCTGTGAAGTCCATGCTGGGCGAGGAGCTGAACGCATCAGAGGTCACGGATCGTGGGCTGCTCGGGGATCGTGCTTACGCGGTGATCGACAGCTCCGACGGAAAGGCGGCAACCGCCAAGAACCCGCGAAAATGGCCGACTCTGTTCGATTTCCGTGCAGCTTTCGCGGAGCCCGATTACCTCGACGCCGGCACCGCTCCGGTGCGCATTACACTCCCTGATGGCAGAGCGGTCACAAGCGACCAGGATGATCTGAATCAGATTCTGTCCAGTGCATTCGACCGTGACGTGACACTTCGTGCGGCCAACGGTGGGGCGATCAATTCGGAACATTACTGGCCGGACATGGAAGGTTTCGACTATCGGGACGCGGTCACTGATTTCACGCTGCCTCAGGGAACATTCTTCGATGTCGGGATGGTGCATCTTTTGACTACCGCCACGCTCGATCGCTTGCGCGAGCATTATCCGCAGGGCCGATTCGAGGCTCGCCGGTTCCGTCCCAACGTCGTCGTGGAGCTCGGGTCAGGCGAGACGGGCTTTGCGGAGAATGCCTGGGTCGGCCGCACGCTCGCGATTGGGACGGACGTGCGACTGAACGTCACGGGTCCATGCGGGCGTTGTGTGATGACCACACTCTCGCAAGGTGATCTTCCGAAGGATCCGGGAATCCTCCGCACGGTGGCCCAGCATAACCACGCGAACGTAGGCGTCTATGCTGCCGTGATGTGCGGCGGTACGATCCGGCGTGGTGATCCGGTCAGGCTCGAGTAAGCGCCAGCCGTGCGCGCACCGGCTTATTGTTTTCTCAGCGCGGCGACAAGGCGTGCGTCGAGCCCGAACGGTGCAGACGCAGAGATTTTCACAGACTCGAACGACGCGTGCGCAGGATTCAGCAGGTAGTTAGCCTCGGTCTCGATGATGGCGCTCGGCACCTGAAGCGCCAGCGAACGATTTTCTGCAATCCACTTGTCGCCAAGCCTCTGCAGCTCCGGAGGAGCGGGATATGCTCGCCACTCGGCAGGTAGCGCTGAGGCCGGTAAGATCTCGAGCTCGGATTCATCGAACTGTGCCGATATGAGAGAGTAGGAGGGCAGCAGCGAAATCTTTCCAAGGCCGGCCATGACCTCGAGCGTTGCCAGAGCCACGGATTGCGAGGCATACGCCACGCGAACGCCGGCGCTGCTCCACCGTCCACCATAAAGCCGGGCGCCTTCGCCGTCGAATGCAGCGCCGGCGTGGCGTGTCTTTACGATTCGCCACGCCGTGAGCATTCACGCGCCTTCAAGCTGCAATACCGTGCTCCAGACGGCCGATGAGACGCTCGACTTCAAGCGCGCCAACATCGGTTGCCGCCAATTCGAACGGGACGAGATTGCCAAGGAGTGGTTGCGCGGCAAGAAGCCACTGGCGCGCCGCATCCGCGTCACCCTCGAACAATTCCAGAGCGCGGCCGAATACGCGCGAAGCGCGCAGCAGCCGATCGGATTCGTCGGGCTCGAGCCTGCCTGTCTCCTTGCGACGTGCCCACGTTCGCGCGGGGAGACGAATGACGACTGCGATCTCGCTCGAGGAGAGCGCGGTGTTTCTTTGAAAACGCTCGAGTGACGAGAACGAGAGTCCGCTCCGAACGCGCGCATCGATCTTGAGTGGCTCGTACGTGCGGAGGCCGAGGAGAGCGACGAAGTAATAGTTGCCGGGGACTCCGGCCCGGAGGCGCGCCTTGATCTCCGCGAGGTCGGCGGACTCCGGTTTGAGCGGTATGGGGAGACTGGTTACTCGTCGTGCCATATGGCAATATGATATCTGCCATATGCCGATCTGTCAATTCGGGCGCACCAGACGGCCCCGCCGCGGCGGGAGGAGCATTCGGCGGCCGAGCTGGCCTTGGGTTTAGCAGAGGCCGGCTTAAACGCCGAACTCTGATCAAATCTGATCCGAGAACATCCTCCGATAGTGGCGGTACCACTCGCTCTGAAAAACTTCGGCAGGATCGAGTCGTCGCTTGAGCCGCAGGAATTCCGCGAACTGCGGGTATGCGGCTGCAACCTGGTAGCGTTCCGCCCACCGGTGATACGTGAGATAGTAGCTGCCGCCATACGAAAGGCCGCGGTCGATCAACCGTCGGAAGTCCTGCGTCGCCTTTACGATCCCGGCGGCGTCGGGCATCACGTGGAGGTTGAAGATGATGCACGCGTAGGGCTGCTTCGCCCACGGCAGCATTGTCTCGGTGTCGCGCTCGATCAGGCGGATCGTGCCGTAGATCAGATCGGATCTGTGGCGCAGAAAGTCAGAGCGTACATCAGCCATGAAACGGACGAGCGAATCGCGCGGGACGTAGATCTCCGTTATCATCTCACTTCCGCGCGCGTGTGCGCCGAGCCGCTCGCCAAGAGACTCGTGGTAATCGGGCAGATACGTGCTCATCTGATGCTCGTCTGACCAGTAATACTGACCCGACGTCGTGAGGTAGTAGCTCGAGTAAGCCTGAAACGCGCGGGCGCGGTCCACATGAGCGAGATAGATCAGCTCGTGCCAGTTCTCGGGCTTGAGTGATGCGCGGTTGGTCGGCATTGGCATCGACTCATCCACCGGACGATAGCAGGAGAACACTCCTTTCCTCAGCAGAGCGTCCACACTGAGCTCTGTCGCGAACTGAAAATCACCGTACTCGAAGCCGTCAGCGATGCGCCGCTCGAACATCGAGGGTAAATCATCGATATCGATCACCTCGACGATGCGCTGCACCAGATGTCTCCGGGTGAGTCGGAGTCGAACGGTGACGATGATGCCGAAGAGACCGTATCCGCCGATGGCAGCGCGAAACAGCTCTGCGTTCTCGCTTCTGCTGCACCGGCGCCCTTCACCATCCGGCCCTACAATAGTGAACGCCGCAACGTCTCCGACGAACGGCGCCAGCTTGAGTCCGCGACCGTGCACATTCGCGGCGAGCGCGCCGCCGATGCTCAGCTTGTCGGCGCCTGTCTGCTTCTGAACGAACGCCCAGTGCTCCTTCGCTCCTTGCTGGCTGTCTACGAGATACTTGTACAGCTCGGGCCACTGAATTCCGGCCTCGACTTCGATTTCTCCCTTGACTCGATCGAACTCGACGACGCGCGCGAGGCCGCCCATGTCGATGAGAGTCGTTCCTTCGCCGAACTGCTGGCCACCCATTGCGTGTCTTCCCCCGGCGATGCTGATCGCTCGCCCGTCAGTGCGGGCGGCGCGGACCGCGGCCTGTACGGCCTCGGTCGTTTGCGGGCGCAGGATCGCGCGAACACGCGAAGGGTTGAGGTGCGAATGAACGTCGTTGACGCTGATCCCATCCGTGTTCGCGCTTCGTAATCGGCTGGGGCTGCAGGCAGGAGCAACGACTGTTGCAACCCCCGCGGTGGCGGTTAACTGGAGAAAGTCACGTCGAGAGATCATTTGTAGCTCAGGGCTCTGGGGAGTTTTGTCTCAGTGATGATTTGGCACTATTAGACTACGCCCTTGGGGGTCTCCCCCGCATACGCATTCTTACGTAGAAGGACGTCGTTCAACTCGCAGGGACCGGCCACGCCTGATTCGATGCGCATTCTCCTTATCGGCAGCCAGAACCAGTGGCGCATGGAAGCCGCTGTCGAGCGCGCATTCCAGCGCGCCGGCCACGAAACGCTGCTCATTGACGACCGCCGCACAAAGCGGCTCATCGGCCGGCGGCTCACGCAGACTTGGGCAACGCGACATGCTCGAAAATTCAGCCCCGACTTCGTCTTCCTTTCGAAGTGCCTCGCGCTCGATCCCGACACGGTTGACGAGATCATTCACGATCGCCCGAACGCGATGTGGTACCACGATCCCCAGTGGCATTCCGAGGTACAGCGTCCGGACATCGCGCACATCGCCACAATTGGAAGGCTCGCCCGCACATTCTTCGTCACCGGATTCGTTCCCGAATGGAGCGCGCACGGGCTTCGCGCGAAGTTCCTTCCGGCTGCGGCCGATGCCGCCATCACTCCCGTCCCGGAAGAGCCGTTTTTCAAAGCTGAGATTTCCTTCATTGGCACCGGCTACGACCCTGTGCGGGCGGACCTTCTCATGGCTGTCGCGAAGCACCATGATCTCCGTGTCTGGGGGCTTGGATGGGAGCCTTGGAGGGACAAGCTTCAGTGGGGCGGGCGTCCCGTGGAGGGCGCCGAGTTTGCGGCGGTCTGCTCGAGCAGCCACGTGGTGCTAGGAATCAATCCCACTCGTGCGGCCGGCGGTCCAACCTACACATCGGACAGGACATGGATGGTGATGATGGCCGGAGGATTCCTCCTCACGCAGTATTCGCCGGGACTCGCGGCAATGCTGCACGACGGAGTGCACTGCGCGTTTTACCACGACGTCGATTCGTGCGTCACGCGCGTCTTTCATTTCCTGGCGAGCGTCCGGGAACGGCATGTGATCCGCTCCGCGGGAGAGCAGTTCGTCCGCGCGAATCACACCTACGACCAGCGGATCCCGTTTCTTCTCGAAGATCGAAAGTGGACCAATCCGCTCTGACCACGCAGTGAATCACATCTTCGTCACGCAGGACTATCCACCGGTCGGCGGCGGGATGTCGAGGCGTTACGTGGAGCTGTGTCGTCGATTCGGTGACTCGACGACGTCCATCGAAGTCTCCACCGTGTCGGCGCCGGACGCCGGCGCGTTCGATTCCGGCGAACACTATCCCATCCACAGACAGCCCTTTTCGTTCGCCGAAGCGAATCGATTCTTCAACCAGGTTCGATGGGGAGCATGGCTCGACCGGCACTGCCGGAACCATGTTGACGTAATTCATTGCGGCAACATCAGGCCGGTTGGGTACGCGGTGACGTGGCCGGCCATTCGTGCGCGCATACCTTACCTGCTCTACGTAAACGGAGGCGACCTGTTGCGGGAGCAGCTCAAGTCGAAGGAAAGCCGGCTCAAACGCGCAGGCACTCGCCGGATACTCGGCAGCGCCGCCGGCATCGTCCCTCTCTCAAAGTGGGCCGGCGAGCTGGCCGGTGAAGTGATGGATGCCGTCGGAATAAAAACCGTTCCGCCGATTGGAGCGTTCGATCTGGGGACCGACCCCGAGCAGTTCGATCCAGCGCGTGATACCGGAATGCTGCGGGCTCGCTGGGGAGTCGGACGAGCGCCACTCCTTATCACCGTCGCCCGGCTCGTTCCCCACAAGGGCCAGGATTTCGCGATCCGCGCGCTCGCGGCGCTGAGCGACGAATTCCCGGACCTGCGCTATGTAATGGTAGGGGAGGGTCACGACGAGCAACGCCTCCGCGATCTCACACGCGAGCTCGGCGTCGCCGATCGCGTGATCTTCACGGGCCGGCTCGAGGACGCCGAGCTTCCCGAAGTGTACGCGACTTCGACGATCTACGTCGGGCTTTCGAGAGTCGACCGAGAGATCAACGCCGAAGGATTCGGCATTGCCTTCGTCGAAGCCGGAGCGTCCGGAATTCCGTCGGTCGCGGGAGACTCGGGCGGCGTGCGATCGGCAGTTCGGGACGGAGAGACCGGAATCATCGTCCCACCTGCGGACATCGACTCGATCACGGCCGCGATCGCATCACTTCTGCGTGACGACGCCCGCCGGCGATCGATGGGAGAAGCGGCGCGTCGAGCCGTTGAAACGCATTACAACTGGGACCGCGTTGCTCGCGACACGCGCGAGTTTGTTTATTCCGTCGTGGGCGAGCAAACGGTCGGACGATGACACCGACACTCGCACAGCGCCTGGAGTACTACTCACTTCGGGGTGTCGTTCGCGGTCTTGCCGCACTCGACTGGGAGACCGCCTGTCGCATCGGCGAGAGCCTCGGCACAATGGGCTACAAGCCGCTTCGAATCCGAAAGGACGTGGTCGAAAAGCAGATTGCCGCGGCATTCCCTGAAATGACACCGGCTCAGGTTCAGACGATCGCGCGGGCTTCGTTCGCTCATCTTGGGCGGACCGCGATCGAAACTGCGTTACTACCCGGGCTTGGCACGAAAGGCCTGCTCGATCTCGTAAAGAAAGTGGATGGCTGGGAGCACGTCGAGCGTGCCAGCGCGGCCGGGAGGGGGATGGTGATCGTCGCCGGCCATCATGGCAACTGGGAGCTGCTGGCCGGATACGTCGCGGCCCGGGGGATCCCACTCGATGTAATCGTCCGCGGCATGGCCAACCCGCTGTTCGATTCGTACCTGAACGAGATCCGCAGGGCACTGGGAATGACGGTCGTTCACGACTCAGAGGCCGTGAAGCTAACGCCTCGAGCTCTTCGCGAGGGCAGAGCAGTCGGATTCGTCGCCGATCAGGGCGTTCTGGGGCTCGCTTCCACCTACGTGAACTTTTTCGGGAGGCCCGCAAAGACCCCCCGCGGCGCCGCGGTATTCGCCTTGCGATTCAATGCCCCGGTCCTGTTCTTCGATGCCCTGCGGCAGCCCGATGGCAGCTATCAGGTAGTAATCGAGCCCGTGGAGGTATCGCTGACCGGGGACAGAGAAGCGGACGTCGATGCCATCATCACACGGTTTACGGAGCTGCTCGAGAAATGGGTGCGACGTGTTCCCGCGCAATACTTCTGGCAGCATCGCAGGTGGAAGCGGCAGCCGCCGGACACGCCCCCGGAACTGAGAGATCCAACACGTCAGGTCGATGACTAGCAAGGGTGAGATTTGTTAGACAAGGCACAGCGACGGCGCCTCCTGGGCGACAACCGCGCGCGGTTCGGCCTCGCGGTCGTCGTGATCATGACGCTGGCTGCGATCGCTGCGCCTCTCATTACGACGCAGGATCCGCTTCACATCGATCTCTCGCAGCTGCTCCAGAGGCCTTCGGCTGAGCACTGGCTCGGCACCGACGTTCAGGGGCGCGACATCTGGTCGCGCCTCGTTTATGGTGCACGCGTGTCGCTTACGGTGGGACTCATCTCGCAGGGGATCGCGCTTCTCCTCGGTGTGACGCTGGGATTGCTGGCCGGCTACTACGCCGGGTGGGTGGATGAGGTCATCATGCGTCTCGCCGACGTCACGCTGGCGTTCCCGACTCTGCTCCTGCTCATCGCGATGGTAGCGGCGTTCCAGCCTTCAATGGCAGTTGTCTTTGCGACGATCGGCGTCGTGGGATGGGCAGGAATGGCGCGCCTGGTTCGCGGGCAGGTGCTGGTTGTCCGCCAGCTCGAGTACGTGCAGGCGATACGCGCGCTCGGTGCGCGCGACTGGCGAATCATGCTCGGGCATGTTCTACCGAACGTCATCGCGCCGGTTGTCATTGCCGCCACGCTGGGGGTCGCCGGAGCAATAATGGCGGAGGCGGCGCTGTCGTTCCTGGGGCTTGGCGTTCCACCACCGGCTCCGAGCTGGGGGTCGATGATCGCCGATGGGCGCGACCTCGACCAGCTGCGCCGCGCACCATGGACTTCTGTGTTCCCGGGAATGGCGATCGGTGCCGCTGTTCTCGGCTTCAATCTGCTCGGTGACGCGCTTCGCGACGCGCTCGATCCAAAGCAGTATTACAAGGCGCCGCCGAGTCCGGTATGAAGCTGATTCTGTTGTTGGGGGCGAGCGTTCTGCTGAGCTGCAGGGGTCAGGGCGACTCAATCGGCAACGAGGCGTCGGCTGCGCCGTCGTCACCTGCGTCAAATGCTTCTGATTCCAACGTTGCCCTCGATGCCCCTCCGGTTGCGCAGGCACGACTCACGGCCACGACTGTTCGTCTCGAGCAGGTAGGAGATCGCTTCCGCAGTCCGGTTTTCATCACCTCTCCGCCTGGAGATTCAAGGTTGTTCGTGGTGGAGCAGGCCGGACGGATACGTGTTTTGAAGCAAGGGCGTGTCCTGGACCAGCCATTTCTGGACATCTCCGCGCGTGTGCGTAGCGGCGGCGAGCAGGGTCTGCTCAGCATGGCGTTCCACCCCGACTATGGCACGAATCGCTGGTTCTACGTGAACTTCACCGACAGGAACGGTGACACTCACATCGAGCGATTCACGGCGAGCGCCAATGCGGACGTTGCCGACCTCGGATCGATGCTGCTCGTTCTCAAGATCGATCAGCCGTATTCGAATCATAACGGCGGTCTGGTGATGTTCGGGCCCGACGGAATGCTGTACATCGGGATGGGCGACGGCGGCAGCGGTGGGGATCCGCAAGGGAACGGGCAAAACCCGCGCGCGCTGCTCGGCAAAATGCTGCGAGTCAACGTCAGCAGGGCGGAGCCGTACACCATTCCGGCCGGCAATCCCTTCGCGAACGGGCAGCGCGGGGCGCCCGAAGTGTGGGCGACGGGGATCCGGAATCCATGGCGTTTTTCGTTCGACCGCAGTGCCAACCTCCTGTACATCGGCGACGTAGGGCAGAACCGTCAGGAGGAGATCAACGTGGCGCCGGCGTCGCGAGCGGGCATCAATTATGGCTGGAACATCATGGAGGGCTCGAGCTGCTTTCGCTCTTCGAGCTGCGACCGTGACGGGCTGCATGCGCCGGCGGTGTCGATCAGCCAGAGCGACGGCGCGTGCTCGGTGATCGGTGGCTATGTGTACCGCGGCCGCCGGATTCCGGAAATCGTCGGACACTATTTCTACTCGGACTACTGCGCTGGCTGGCTGCGGAGCTTCCGTTATCAGAACGGTGCGGCAGCGGATCGGCGGTCGTGGAAGATCCAGGATATCGGCAACGTTGTTTCGTTCGGCGAGGATTCATCCGGGGAGCTGTACATCGTCGCCGAGAATGGGAGGATCTACCGGTTCGCGGGCGTCAGCTGAGGCTTCGCACGGGCTAGACTCGAGCTGCTGCTGCATCTGTGAGCTGGCCCAGCGACGATCCAAGAATCGGCCGCGCCGACTATGAACGAACCCGAAGCAATCCGAAGTCCCGCCCGCCTTTCTTGAGCAGGTAGTACGCGCCCATAAGCGGCTCGCCGAGTGAATCAGATCCCGCCGATATGCGCTGACCATTCACCGCCACGCCGCCTTGCTCGATCAACCTGCGCGCGGCGCTTTTCGACGCTGTGAGGCCGAGCTGCACCAGCGCGTCTACCACAGTCGGTGTATCGGACGTTTCCGTAAACGGCACTTCACGGCTGAGCGCTTCGAGTGCCTCGCGCGAGAGCGACGCCGGGTCGCCCTTTGCGAACAAGAGGCGCGAGACGTCCTCCGCCACGCGCGCGGCGTCCGCACCGTGAACCCGCGTGGTCACGTCGCGCGCCAGCGCCTGCTGGGCGGCTCTCGACTCCGGGCGCTCCTCGACCGCGCGCTCGAGCGACTCGATCTCCTCTCGTGAAAGCAAGGTGAAGTAGCGCAGGTACTTCCCGACGTCGCGATCGTCCACGTTGATCCAGAACTGATAGAACTGGTACGGCGACGTCCGCTCCGGATCGAGCCACACATTGCCCGACTCCGTCTTCCCGAATTTTGTTCCGCTCGCCGTCATGACCAGCGGAAAAGTCAGCGCGTTCGCCTCCCCGCCTTCGGTGCGACGAATGAGCTCCATGCCCGCAGTGATATTTCCCCATTGGTCGCTGCCGCCGACCTGAAGCGTCACTCCGTCGCGTCGGAACAGCTCACGGAAGTCGTACGCCTGCAGCAGCATGTACGAGAACTCGGTGTATGAGATTCCCGCCTCCATGCGCGCCTGCACCGACTCCTTGGCAAGCATGTAGTTGACCGTGAAATGCTTGCCGACGTCGCGCATGAAATCAACGGCGGCGAGCGGCACGAGCCAGTCGGCGTTGTTTCGAATCTGCGCGGCGTTTGCTCCTGAGAAGTCGAGAAAGTTCTCGAGCTGCGCGCGTATAGCGCGTGTGTTGGCTTCGACAGTCTCCATCGAATGAAGCTGCCGCTCCGCCGTCTTCCCGCTTGGATCGCCGATGAGTCCGGTGCCTCCACCAACGACGACGAACGGCCGATGCCCGCTGCGCTGCAGGTGCATCAGCCCCATCACTGGAATCAGGTTGCCGACGTGCATGCTCGACGCGCTGGGATCGAAGCCGGCGTACGCGGAGACCGGCGCTTTCGCCAGAGCGTCAGCGAGGCCGTCGCTGTGCTGATGCACCAGGCCGCGCCAGCTCAGCTCGTCGAGTACTGCGTTCGGGTGAGGCATGCCGCAAAATAGAGTCGCCGTGAGGCGGTGTCACGGTACCCGGATTACCTTTCTCACCCGATGGCAACGCGTAAAGATTCGTTCCGCCGCCGCCACCCGCTCGTCGTGCGCGGACTGCTGCTGCTCTTCACGTTCGGCGTTGCGTCGGTGCTCGGCCTGGCCTTCGGCTCGTGGGTGCTCATCTGCCGCGGCAACCAGTGCCCTCCGGTCGAAGCTCTCGACGACTACACGCCGCGACAGACGTCCAAGCTCTATGCGGTGGACGGCCGCTTCATCGCCGAGCTCGGCCTCGAGCGACGGACCCTCGTCAAGCTCGACGAGATTCCCCCCACGGTTCAGCAGGCATTCGTCATCACCGAGGACAAGCGCTTTTACGGCCACGCCGGCGTTGACTGGATTCGTGTTTTTGGAGCACTGGGCCGCGACATTCTGGCCCGCGCGTGGGATCAGGGCTTTTCCACGATTACGATGCAGTTGGCGCGAAACGTTTTTCCGGAGCGGCTGACGCGTGAGAAGACGCTCGTTCGCAAGATTCGCGAAGCGAAGGTCGCCCGGGCGATCGAGGCGAAGTACGACAAAAAGAAGATTCTCGAGCTCTACCTCAACCAGATTTCTCTGGGCAACGGCGCGCACGGTGTAGAGGTAGCATCGCAGCGATATTTCGGAAAATCCGTCCGCGACCTGAACCTGGCAGAGGCGGCGACTCTTGCTGCCCTTCCAAAAGCGCCTGAGCGATACAACCCTCGCAAGCATCCCGACCGCGCGGTTCAGCGGCGCAACACCGTGCTCGGTCTCATGCGCGAGAACGGCGCAATCAGCCCTGCCGATGAGAGTGTGGCGCGCGCATACCCGCTCAGGCTGGCCAACAAGGAAGAAGCCGGCGACGTCGCCCCTTATTTCGTGGAGTGGATCCGCCAGCAGCTCGACGATCAGTTCGGCAAGCAGCTGTACGAGCAGGGTCTCAAGGTATTCACCACACTCGATCTCGACCTGCAGTCCGCCGCCGAGCGCGCGCTCGAGCGACAGCTCCGGCTGATAGAAGCGGGTAGATACGGAAGGTACCGGCATGAAAGCTACGAGCATTACGTCGCTCGCAGCCTTGCCGGCAGCGAGCCAGGGGCAAACTCGCCGTACCTGCAGGGCGCGTTCGTCGCGCTCGATCCGCGCAACGGGACGATCCGGGCGATGGTGGGAGGACGCGATTTCTACGACTCGAAGTTCAATCGCGCCACGCAAGCGCTGCGGCAGCCCGGCTCTGCTTTCAAGCCCATCGTCTACGCTGCCGCGGTGCAGAACGGCCGTCCCCCATCGTACATGGTGAACGACTCGCCGATCGTCGTGCCCCTCGGAGGCGGTGGCGGCAAGGATTGGACGCCGAGGAATTTCGACGGACAGTTTCTGGGATTCATGCCCATGCGCCGCGGACTCTATGAGTCCCGCAACCTCGTGGCGATCCGCCTCGGAATGGAGCTCGGCGAGCAGACAGTGATCAACGAAGCCCGCAATTTCGGGTTGACGACGCCTATTCCACCGTATCCCTCCATTCACATCGGCGCGGCGGATGTCTATCCGCTAGAGCTGATCTCCGCATACTCGGTCTTCGCGAATCAGGGAATTCGTGCTGCGCCGAATGCCATCCTTCGCGTGGAGAACGCGCGACAGGAAGTCCTCTGGCAGCAGACGCCGGCGCGGACGCAGGTGCTTTCACCCGAAGAGTCCTGGATCATGGTGGACATGATGAAGGACGTCGTTCGTCGCGGCACAGCCGCCGGTGTGTGGGGCGCCGGCTTCCATGTTCCCGCAGGTGGCAAGACTGGAACGACCAACGACGGCACGAACGTCTGGTTTATCGGCTACACTGCGGACCTCGTCGCGGGAGTGTGGATAGGGCTCGATCGGCCGCAGAAAATCCTTGGCGACGCGCAGGGCGGACGGCTCGCGGCACCCGCGTGGACGCAGTTCATGTCGGAGGTCTATCGCCGCCGAACCACGCCGCCCGACTGGCCGCGTCCGATTTCGATCATCACGCGTGAGATAGACGTCAGCACCGGCATGCTGCAAACGCCTTACTGCGCGCGAGACCTGATTCGCTCGGAGTTCTTCATTCCCGGCACCGAGCCGATGATGGAATGCAACAAGCATTACGGCTATGGCTACCCCGGGTACATCGATAGTCTGGGGCGGGCACCCGACACGTCTTCGCGAATTCCCGATACGATCTATCTGCCCGCGCCACCACCGGTGCCGAGTCCGTTGCCGCCTCCGGTTGCTCCGCCGCAAACCCGGGTTGTGCCGGGCGGCGTGCCGATTCCACGCCCTGCGCCACCTTCGCCGCGCGGAGATACCAGCCGATCGAGAACCATTTTCGATACTGCTGCACGAGTGCGTCCTCGACCCAATGCGCCGCCGAGGACCGATACGATCCGCCGCGACACTCTCCAAAGGCCGGTACCTCGCTGAAACCGACGTGGATTCCGGCCACGGTGGGTAGCGTCTCCTTGCACAATCTCGATAGCTTTTGAGTCTCACCCCGAGGCGGATGGCACCGATGGCTCGACCAGCACAGCAGCACCACCGTATCTGGCGCGACGGACAGATGGTGAACTGGGAGGACGCAACGGTTCACGTGATGAGTCACGTCGTGCACTACGGATCGAGCGTCTTCGAGGGAATCCGCTGTTACTCCACACCCGCGGGCCCCGCGATTTTCCGGCTCGCCGACCACATGCGCCGGTTCGCTGACTCCTGCCGCATCTATCGAATGCCGCTCACGCACTCACACGCCGCGCTGATGCAGGGCTGCATCGATACGGTGGCGGAGAACGGGCTGGAGCAATGCTACCTTCGTCCTGTCGCGCTTCGCACGGGCCAGCAAATGGGTGTATTCCCGAAGGATGCGCCGCTCGAGGTGTTCATCGTTCCCTGGCAGTGGGGAGCGTACCTCGGCCAGGCCGGTCTGTCGGAAGGCGTCGACGTTTGCGTATCGAGCTGGCGGCGGGCCGCTCCCGACACTTTCCCCACGATGGCGAAAGCCGGCGGCAACTATCTGAATTCGCAGCTCTCATTGATGGAGGCGCGGATGGACGGCTACGCCGAGGGGATAATGCTCGACTATTTCGGTTTTGTCTCCGAAGGGAGCGGTGAGAATCTTTTCCTCGTCCGCGATGGAAAGCTGTTCACTTCAACAATCGGCTCCGGGATCCTGAACGGAATCACGCGTGACTCCGTACTGACTCTTGCACGCGATATGGGCATCGGCGTCGTCGAGGGCACCATTCCGCGAGAGATGCTGTACCTGGCCGATGAGCTTTTCTTCACGGGCACTGCCGTCGAGATAACACCAATCCGTTCGGTGGATCGCATACCTGTCGGAACAGGGAAGCCGGGACCCATCTCGCTGGCGATTCAGAAGGAGTACATGGGAATAGCCAAAGGGACTATCGCCGATCCGCACGGGTGGCTGACTCATGTGCCGAGCGAGGTTCCTGCGGGTATTTAGCCTGTACCCGTTGTATATTCTGCGTCGTAGCAACGCAAACTGGAGGAGTGCTTGATCGTAGGTTGTCTGGCACTGAATGCATCGTTCGAGCCCCTGACGATGGTGCCGATGAGGCGCGCTCTCAGGCTCGTGATCGACGGCAAGGCCGAGATTGTCGAGGCCGACCCGGGGCGTGTCGTGCGCTCGGAGCGGCTGACATTGCCGCGCCCGGCGGTCATCCGTCTCACGCGCTTCATACATGTTCCGCGGCGTTTCCGTCGTCAGGTGACGAATACGTTCCTGTTTGCGCGCGATCGCTATCGTTGCCAGTACTGCGGGCGTATGCAGATCGAGCTCAGGCCGCGTGAGTCACTGACACGCGATCATCTGATCCCGTTGTCGCGCGGCGGGACGAACGAGTGGACCAACGTCGTCACCGCGTGCAGCCCGTGCAACACGCGCAAGGCGAACAGCCTGCCGAGCGAAGCGGGAATGCATCCAATGCACGCGCCCGTTGAGCCGCACTTCGTGCATCTGAGCTGGGCGGTGCGCCGGCTGACTCCGACACAGGCGCGCTACATCAAGCTCTTCTACGGCGACGAGACGCTACATCGCCTCGAGGATCTCGAGCACCGGCATCCTTCCAGCGGTCAGCTGCAGCACGGGCACCAGCACCATGCGCATGGCCAGCATCACGGACGGAACGCGCCGGAGCGCGTCTCGTAACGACGCTTCTCTCCGCCGAGGAGACGCACAACGAGAGTCCGGACACCGCGTGAAACTGCGGTGCCCGGATTTTTCTTTCCGCGCACAGCCGGCTTGAGCTCTCCCCTCAGCCACCTCTCCACTTCGTCGAGCTCGGTGAGCGAAAGTGTCTCGATATCGAGAACGAGATTGTAGTAGGTGCGTTGACCACGCCGGGGTAGTGAGATCGGCGCGCGAAACGGCGCGCTCACGACTTCCTCCGCTTCGGCAGCGGTTTCATAGCTGCCGAGCTGGACGGCGCGGTTTGCAATAGCGCGGAACACGTGGTAGCGCTTGCCGAGTGCGTCGTATTTCACGACGACGTCCCATTCTGCGGCGGCTTTGATATCGTCGAACCAGCCGCCTGTTGCCCATCGCTCAATCCGGTAATGCAGGCGCGCCGGAAATCCGTTGATCAGCAGGTTTCTCATCGGTGCATCGGACAAAAGGGCCGCCGATCGGACGAACGGTGCCTCGGTTGCGAGCTCGGTCCGCTCAGGGAGAACTATCTGTATCTGAGCCTTCTGCGCGTCCGCCTGAAACGCAACTAGCAGCACCCCGGCGGCGACAACGCAAACACGGAGACTCACTTCTCAGAAGCGGTTGTGGATCCGCACGAAGAAATTTGCCGGCTCCTTTGGCGACGAGACGGCTTTGGCCACGTACAGCCCCGTGACTCCCAGATCGAGACCGAGACCGAGATCTGTCCGGTAAGTACCAAAGGGCGGCAATGCGCCCGACGGATACCGCAGGTCGCCAAAACGGCCGCCTACGAGCCAGCCGCGGCCGGCGTCCACGAAAGCAACGACCGAGGGCCGCACCGTGAACGGGGCGCCGCGCACTCTGATTCCGTTCCGGTTGAACATGTCGATGAGGTCGGAATGCAGCTCGTTCCGATACTCGAGCTGAGCGAGCGCGACACGCTCGCACAGCGCAGGTCTTCCGGGCATTGCGACGCCATCGGGTGCACACTGTCCGACGTCGGGACCGATCTCGACACGCCGGAAATCAAAACCGGGCAGCGTTCCAATCCCGCCCACGGAGAGTCGCCGCTGCAGCGGCAGCTTGTCGCCGTGCAGCCATCCCCCAATTGCCAGCCGGGCATTCAGCTGAGTATTCGGCGAGATGCGATTGTATTTCCTGACGTCGAAGAAGATGCGCCCGTATGTAGTCAGCGGCGTGGGATCATCGCCCGGCAATGCTCCGAACAGAGCTCCGGAGGGCTCGAGCTGAAACGGCACGAGGTGACCCCTGCCGTACTCGTAGTGCGCGTCGAGATACCATCCCGCCCAGGGGTTCAGCTCTGCGTTCCGTGAATCGAGGCCGACTCTCGTCTCGAAGAGATGGGCCGTGCCGTCCTGCATCACAGGATTCGTGCGCCATCCTTCCCCGCTTCGGAAGAGCGTCATCACATCTCTCTCTCGCCTCGAGCTCCAACGCTCGTGCGCGTAGCTCATCTCCAGCGTGGCGGCCTCGCCCGAAAATGCCGACGCTGACAAACGCGCTCCGTGTCGGCCGAAATAGTCCAGGTAGTCCCGCTTCAGAAAAAATGCGGCGAGGCCTGCATCGGGCTCGGGCAGCTGCCATCGCTCCACGGGTGAAACGATATCGTACGACGAAGCGCCGACCGAATATCCGCGCCGGCCGCCGAAGCGCGCATCAGCCGTTACGCTGTGTCCGAGGTTCTCCGAGTCCCAGTGCGCGGAGTGTGCGGTGCGAAGAATTCCGAGCACAGCGAGGCGCAGCGTCGAGCGCCCGAAGTCGCCGCGAAAGTTTGGCCCCATCATGATCGGCAGACCTTCGACGCGATTGTATGCTTTGCCCGACGTCAGCGTGAGGCCGTTCCTGTCTCCCCTGTTGCGCCAGAACGACCTGATATCGAACGTCGAGTCCCTCTTGACTGTGTCGGGCACCTGGGCGTCGATCGGAGACAGCGGGGCGACCACTGCTGCGCAGGCGACAATGAGACGAAACCGTCTGGCGCCTGTCATTGCGTCTCCGCTGATGCAATGGCTTCCACGGACTGGCCGATGCCAAGCCGTTTCATACGCCGGTAAAGATTCGGGCGATCCGTCTGCAGCCGTCGCGCCGCCTCGGCGATGTTGCCATGCGAGGCGTCAATCGCGCGCTGAATGAGGCGTCGCTCGTAGTCGTCCAGCGCTTCTGCAAGGGTGGGATTCTCCATTGCATTTGCCGGTGGGGCCGGCTCCGCTGTTGCGGCCGGCTCATCGGTGAAGGCCCATGGCCGGGGACTCGAATCTGTTTCTCCGGAACGGGCCGGGCGCAGCACGTCCTGAACGCGGTTGGCCGTAACCTCTGCGCCGGGCTGCATTATGGAAAGTCGCTCGACGATGTTCGCGAGCTCGCGAACGTTGCCCGGCCACGGGTATCGCTGCATGGCGTCGAGCGCGCCCGGTGTCCATGCCGGAGGGATCTGGCCGGTTCGCTTGAAGTGGAGGAGACAGAAGTGTCTCACGAGCAGCGGAACGTCGCCTTCGCGCTCGCGGAGCGGCGGCAGCGCCAGCGGTATGACGTTCAATCTGAAGAAAAGATCTTCGCGGAATCTCCCGTTCTGCACGGCTTTCTCGAGGTCGTGATTCGTTGCGGCGATGATTCTCACGTCGACCTTTACGGCGTGGCTGCTGCCAACTCGCTGAATCTCTCTCGCCTCAATTGCCCGCAGCAGCTTCGCCTGCGCGTCGGGGCTCAGGTCGCCAACCTCATCGAGAAAGAGCGTGCCCGTGTTGGCAAGCTCGAATCTTCCGATGCGCGTCTGTGTGGCTCCGGTGAAAGCCCCTTTCTCATGTCCGAACATCTCGCTTTCGACGAGATCGCGGGGGATCGCCGCACAGTTCACGCGGACAAAGGGGCGATCGCGTCGGGTGCTCGCGTCGTGGATCGCGCTCGCGACGAGCTCCTTGCCTGTTCCTGACTCGCCGGTGATGAGAACGCGCGCGTCGGTGGCGGCAACACGAGCGATGAGCTCGTCCACGCGCGTCATCTGCGGACTTTCACCGACCATATCGCCGGCGAGACCAAGCTCTTCACGCAACTCGCGCGCGACTCGACGGGTTTGCCTGAGCTCGAGGGCGGCGCCGATTGCAAAGAGAACGCCTTCAGGTGTGAGCGGCTTCTCCAGAAAATTTATCGCGCCGAGCTTGGTGGCCGTGACCGCATCGCTGAGGCCGGCGCGCCCGCTCATCATGATCACCGGAAGATCCGCGTGCTTTTCCTTCAGACGTTGCAGCGTCGCCATGCCGTCCATCTCACCCGGCATCATCAGGTCGAGCAGCACTACGTCGGGATCATCGTTCTCCGCGCGGGCAACTCCCTGGGCCCCCGTCGGGGCGTCGATTACCTGGTGACCTTCTGCCGCGAGCAGAGCGCCGACCATCCGGCGAATGTTCGGCTCGTCGTCGACAATGAGGACCGTTGCCACTCGGTATCAGGGGCGCTGCGCTTCACCGTGCGCACCGGGTGCCGCCGATGAGGCCTGTCCGGCCGGAAGTGCACCACCACCGCGCGTCGCGCTCAGCAGCTTGGTCGTGAATCGCTGGCCCTCCGAGATCCTTTCCACCTCCACCGCGATTGCATCCACGGACTGCTCGATTCGCTCGAGGCGCGAGGCCACTTCGGCGGGAATCTGCGGTCGCTTCGATTCGTTTTCGACTTTGGTTGCATAAGCCTTGATCATCGGGCGGCCGACGACGATCGCCACCACCATCGCGAAGAAGCCCAGCGGAACGAAAAGGCCGATCATCTCCGGTCCCATCAGTCGGCGCTCCTCGATAACGCGTGAAATACATCAATGACGACGATTGCGAAAAAACCAAAGGGCACGAGATCATGTGGCATCGTTCAGCTCCTCGCTGCTGATGGACCCTTCACCGGCAAAACGAACCGGATGCGCGTACCCTTACCCAACGTGCTGGTAGCGTCGACGGTTCCATCATGTGCCAGCACGGCCTGTCGCGCAATTGCCAGCCCAAGTCCCGTTCCCCCGGGCTTGTTCGTGACGTAGGGCTCCCACACGCCGGCAAGATCGGAAGGGGCGATGCCCGCACCGTCGTCGCTCACGGTGATCTCGACGGCATCACCACTTCCATTTCGAATGGATTTCGCCTCGACCGTAATCGTTCCCGCAGGAGCGCAGGCATCAACTGCATTGAGCAGAACATTCGAAAGCGCGCCACTTAGGGCGTCGTTGTGTCCGACGATTGACGGCAGGTTCTCGTCGATCCTCGTCACCAGCTCTATTCCCGGCGGCAGTGATGCGACCGCGGAGTGGCGCACGAGCTCCGCGACATCGATCTCGGCTGCGGGACCTTCGGGGAGCCTCCCGAATGCCGAAAAGCTCTTCGCGATTCTTTCGAGACGCGCTGATTCTGTCGCCAGTACTTCCACAGTCTCCTGCATCTCGGGCGTTGCCTGTCGCCGCAGCCGATCGACAGCGAATCGAATAGGCGTCAACGGATTCTTCAGCTCATGCGCAACACGTCGGGCGCTTTCGCGATATGCGCGGAGCCGTTCGGTCTCAGCTGCCCGGCGGCGCCCCGCCTCGATTGCCTCGGCCATTTCGCGCATTCTTCTGCGAAGCGTTGCGAACTCGGGCGCGCCTTTCGCGGGCGTTTGATCCGGAGACGGCAACGACTCGCCACGTCCGATGAGTGAGGTCCAGCTTACGATCTCATCGAGGGGGCGGCTCATCTGCCGGCTGAGGTGTCCGGCAACGCGCGAGGCGGCGACGCCGAATACGATCAGCGCGAGAACTGCCGCGGCCGCCACTACGCGTGTCGACCGTCCGGCCAGAAAACTGTAGCGGCGCGCCTGCTCGAGAGAGCTTGAAAGCTCCCGTTCATGTTCGTCCACGAGCACGCGCTGCGCGGGGGTAAGCGTGGCGGTCCGGACGGCGGAGATTGCTCGTTGACCCGATGCCGCGACGCTCTCCCAGGCCGCGCGCCCGCTCACGAGCGGAAGGGCCGAGCTCACGGTTCCGCTCCACAGCAGCGTTAACAGCGCCGCAGGCACTATGGCGAACAGCGACAGGATAACGATAAGTCGTGTGCGGAACCGGAGTTGCTTCATCACAATTACGTTATAAATTACCTGTCTGTACGCGACTTCGAGGATTCGGGGGAAGAGCGGCGCCTGCGGGCAGCCGGCCGTCCCTGTCAGGACCTGAAGACGCGTTCCCCGCGACACAATGCCGCGGGATCATTCGGTTGGCGAGAAAGCCCCGCGAGACCGCGGATCGCCGCCAGTACTATTCACAACCCTTAATGACATTCCGCACTCCGCGGACCGCGCCCACCTCAGCACAATCGCGCCGTCCCGTCGCCCCGATTCATCGAGGCCCTCAGGCAGTATCGCACTCCTCAGCTGGCAGTCAGACAATTCACCACGCGCCGAACGCCGCGCTCCTCATCGATTTCGACAACGTCACGATGGGGATCCGGTCGGACCTGCAAACGGAGCTCAAAAACCTCCTCGCCTCCGACATCATCAAAGGGAAAGTCTCGGTTCAGCGCGCCTACGCCGACTGGCGTCGCTACCCGCAGTACATCGTGCCGCTCGCCGAATCGTCGATCGACATGATCATGGCTCCCGCTTACGGCTCGGCGAAGAAAAACGCGACCGACATCCGGCTGGCCATCGATGCGCTCGAGCTCGTGTTCGTCCGTCCAGAGATCGGCACCTTCATTCTTCTCTCCGGTGATTCCGATTTCTCGAGCCTTGTCATCAAGCTCAAGGAGTACGGTAAGTACGTCATTGGCGTCGGGATTCGCGAATCGTCGAGCGATCTCCTCGTGATGAACTGCGACGAGTACTACAGCTACAGCTCGCTTGCCGGGCTCGTGAAGAGCGGCGACGAAGAAGTCGTCAAACACGATCCGTGGGAGCTCGTATCGGAAGCTGTGCAGCGGATGAAGCGAAACGGCGATGTCATGCGCGCCGATCGTCTCAAGCAGGTGATGCAGCAGATGGACAGCTCATTCGACGAAAAGAATGTCGGCAAGTCGAAGTTCTCGCTTTTTGTTGCGGAGGCGGCAAAGAAGGGCCTGCTATCGCTCAACAAGCTCGAGAACGGTCAGTACGAAGTTGACCTTCCACGCCCTGGCGGAGCTCACGGTGTGACGGGTGAGGCGCCCGCGCCGGCAGAAGCGGCGGAAAACGGTGACGGACGGCGCCCACGGCGCGATTCGCGCGGACGCGGTCGAGATCGTGCGCCACGAGGCGAGCGTCCGGACCGATCTGCCGCTGCGCCGCGAAGCGCGGCAGCGCCGGACGCCGCGACTGGAACCGCGCGCGAAGCGCCTGCTGCAACCACGCCGCGCGCCCAAGCTGCGGCACCGGCGGCAGCGCCGCGTTCGCCAGCGCCGCGTTCGCCAGCGCCGCGTTCGCCGGCGCCGGGTGAGATCGGAGCAACCGGCCTGCGACTCACGCGCGAGGAGGCTTTCGACCTAGTCCGTCGCGCGGTCGCTTCGCTCGTCAGCGGAGACTCCGCTGCAGCGGCCAGTCTTGTTCGCTCCACGGCCCGGGCGCTCCTCGGTCGCGACAGCGAAAGTCTGAGCGAGCGTAACTTCACGAGAATACTTCAGGATGCGCACGACGCCGACCTAGTCGACCTGAGGCGCCGAGGCAACGATTACGAAGTCGCGGCCGCGGCCGGCGGCGCTCCGGTTGCGACTCAGCTCGCGGCTGCTGAAACTGCCAACACGCCTGCCGTGAAGCCGGTTCCAGCAGCGCCTCGCGGGATGGCTGCGCGCGGTGGCGGCAGAGGACCGATGGGCCGACAGGGCGCGCCGCCGGCGCATATTCTCAACGTTGGCGTGGTTGGCACGCGCGCGGGATCCACTCCGCCGGCTGCCGCGGCTGCTCCTGTTGCTGCTCCGGCGAGTGAGAGCGATGTCGCACCGCTCGACGCGGCGGCTTCAGCTTCGCCGACAGAAGCGACTCCGTCGAAGCCGACACGCGGTCGGAAGCGAGGCGCTCCAGTCAGGAAAACGACGGCGAAAAAGAAAGTGGCCGCCAAGCCTTCGATCGATCAGCCGGCGCCCGCCTCCGGTGAAGCAAAACCTCCCGCGCGCAAGCGCGCGACGCGCGGCGGTCGCAAGAAGGTGACGACAGCAGGTGCCGCTGCGGAGACGCCAGCTTCCCCAATATCGGAATAGCCTGTCCAGCGCTTCGGCGCCGGGCGGGTCGCATTCAGTGGGACGAATTCTTCCGCGGGATTTCTACGATCGCGAGACCGAGATCGTAGCTCGCGAGCTGCTTGGAACGATTCTCGAGTGTAGAACGGCCGAGGGCCTTGCGGGCGGAATTATTGTCGAGACCGAGGCATACATCAGCGAGCACGATGCAGCATGCCACGCAGCTGCGGGCCGGACGCAACGCACCGAGCCGCTCTACGGTCAGCCGGGAATCGCGTATGTCTACTTCATCTACGGCATGCACTGGTGCATCAATGCGGTCACTCGCGCCAAGGGTCTGCCCAGCGCCGTACTGATTCGCGCACTCGAGCCGGTCCATGGAATGTCGCTCATGCGCCAGCGGCGTCCGAAGGCAAGAAGGAACCGCGAGCTGACCAACGGGCCCGGAAAACTTTGCGCCGCGCTCGGCGTCGACAGGCGGATGAACGGCCTGCCGCTCCAACGCTATCCAGTTGTCATCCGCGCCGGGGATACTGTAAGCGATCGCGATGTCGAGATCACGCCTCGCATAGGAATCACCCAGGCCGCGGACTGGCAGCTTCGGTATCTCGTCCGCGGGAATCCTTTCGTGTCGCGGTAACGACGGACGTAAGAAAACGAAGCGCAGTCTCTCGGGGGTGGGAGACTGCGCCTCGCCTGGAACATTTCCTTCCTGAACAGTGCTATCAAAACTCGCCGGGCGGACGCCGCCGTCGCGGCAATCCGCCGGCTTTCGTTTACCGGGATCCTTCGCGGGAGCTGCCGAAGTTATATCGAACGCCGGCCTCGAAGAACCCGAGAACGTCATCACCGAGGAGAAAGTTCGACTGCCCGGGGACCACTGACGCCTGCCCGAAAACCGCGAGGCGGTTGAATTGCACCTGCGCTCCAGCCATGCCGAGAACTCCCACCTGACTGCGGCGCTCCTCGATCCTGTCGAACACGGCATCGTCCACATCGTCGTTGCTACCGTTCACGAGCGGCAAGGCAGTTCCCACGAGATCCATGCTGAGCCCGAGGCCGGCATACGGCCGGACTCTGCCGAATCGCTTCGGGAAAACCAGCCCGGCAACTCCGATGCGCCGCATCTTTTCGATCGAGACGGAGCGGATGCCTTCGCTCGTGCTTGCATCGAGCACCGCCGACACCGTCGACACATTGGTTTCATCGAACGACACGTAAAGGCCGCCTCGACTGCGGGTGATGAGCCACTCAGCGCCGTAAGTCGCCGCCGTCTCGCTGGGGCCGAGCGTCGGTGAGAATGTCGCTACACCGGACTTCACTCCCCAGAACCAGCCGTCGTCGAAGTATCGTGCTTCCTGAGCGGAAGCGGCGGAAGACAACGTGGCCGCGCATACCAGGCCGGCAACAAACAGTCGCGTCGTTCGCATTGAGCTCATGCCCCTGCCGGTGGACGTCGCCTCCGGCCGTTGGTGTGACCGGGTCAGTCACACGATTTCAGATTATCCCGAGCTTCCTCCCCACGGTCCTGAAAGCGGCAATCGCCTCGTCCAGATCCGCGCGCGAATGGGCGGCGCTGAGCTGGCACCTGACGCGCGCCTGGCCCTGCGGCACCACCGGGAAGCCGAATCCTGTTACAAAGACGCCTTCCTCCAGCAACATGTCACTCATCCGGATGGCGGAGGCAGTTTCGCCGACTATAATGGGGACGATAGGCGTATCGCCGGGCAGGGGCTTGAACCCGGCTTCGATTATCTGCTCCCGGAAATACCGTACGTTTTCACGCAGCTTTGCGACGCGCTCGGGCTGGGCGCGAAGCACGCGGATTGCGGCGAGCGCGCTCGACGCAACGGTTGGAGGAAGCGCGTTCGAGAACAGCTGAGGCCGCGACCGCTGCGTGAGCATGTCGCACAATGACGCGGGTCCAGCGACGAAACCGCCGGCCGCGCCGCCGAGCGCCTTGCCGAGTGTCGAGGTGATCACGTCCACCTCGCCGAGCACGCCGAAATGCTCGGCGGTTCCGCGTCCGGTCTCGCCGAGCACGCCGGTGCCGTGTGAGTCGTCGACGGCGACAATAGCATCATGCTCACGCGCGATCTCGAGAATATCCGGAAGCTTTGCGATGCTGCCTTCCATCGAGAAGACGCCATCTGTCCAGATGATGCGTCGCTTCGCGTCGCGCGCGGTCTCGAGCTTCGCGACGAGGTCGTCCATGTCGGAGTGCGCGTAGACGGCGGTCGTACACTTGGTGATCGCCTTCGCGAGGCGGAGCGAGTCAATGATCGACGCATGATTCAGTGCATCGCTGACCACGAAGTCGCCGGCCTCGACAATGGTTGCAGTCAATCCCTCGTTCGCGTTCCAGCAGGAGACGTACGACAGAGACGCTTCCGTTCCAACGAGCGACGCGATCTCCCCCTCGAGCTCCTGATGAATCGTGAATGTTCCACAGATGAAGCGGACGCTGCCGGTTCCGGCGCCGAACCTGTCGAGGCCTTCGACCCCCCCGCGTACCACCTCCGGCTCGTCGCACAGGCCGAGGTAGTTGTTCGAGGAAAGGATCAGCACCTCTCCGCGACCTTCCATCGTCACGCGAGCCGACTGTGGCGAATCCACGTAATTGAGCCGCTTGTACACGCCGTCCTTCTTCAGCTGCTCGATGCTCGCGTCGAGCTCGTCGCCGAATTTGCGATTGAGAGCCACCGGTCGTTGTCCCCTATGCGATCTCGAAGATTACCTTGCCGGCTTCCCCG
This sequence comes from Gemmatimonadaceae bacterium, assembly GCA_035633115.1. NCBI lineage: Bacteria > Pseudomonadati > Gemmatimonadota > Gemmatimonadia > Gemmatimonadales > Gemmatimonadaceae > Gemmatimonadaceae bacterium. The sequence goes on from DASQFN010000011.1 coordinate 42,288, forward strand.
GACTTGATTGCAGCGATTGCCGCGTCGACCTCGTCCATGGGGAACCGATGCGTGATGACGGGCGTCGGATCGAACTCACCCGCGCGAAGGAAGCGCGTCATCTGGTGCCACGTCTCGTACATCCGGCGTCCGACGACCCCATAAATGGTGAGGCCCTTGAAGATTATTTCCTTCGGTAGATCTATCTCGATCGGCTTGACGGGGATTCCGAGCATCTGTATCCGCCCGCCCACTCTCACCATCGCGAACGCCTGATGAATAGCGGCGGGAACTCCGGACATCTCGAGCACTACGTCCACGCCCAGCCCGTCGGTTGCGGATCTCACGACCCTCTCGACCTGGTCGGGCGTGATGGCGTCGTGTGCGCCCATTTCCTTTGCAAGCTGCAGGCGCGTCTGGTTGATGTCCGATGCGATGATGCGCGACGCGCCGGCCGCCCTGCAGATACCGACGGCGAAAATACCGATGGGCCCGCAGCCGGTAACGAGCACAGTGGCGCCTGGTATGTCCGCGGTGAGCGCCGTGTGAAACGCGTTTCCCATGGGATCGTGAATGCCGCCTACGTCGTAGCTGATCGAGTCGTCGAGATGCCAGACGTTGGTGGCCGGCATTGCAATGAATTCCGCGAAGCACCCGTCGCGATCGACGCCGATGATTTTCGTGTGCGGACAGACGTGAGCGTTTCCGGTGCGACACAGCAGACAGCGTCCGTCGACGATGTGGCCTTCAGCCGTGACGCGATCGCCCTCCTGCACGTCGGTCACGAGTCGTCCCACTTCGACGACGTCACCCGCGAACTCGTGACCCACCACGAACGGCGGCCTGCATCGCCCTCGTGCCCAATCGTCCCAGTCGTAGATGTGGACGTCCGTCCCGCAGACTCCCGCGCGCCGAACACGGATCAGTACCTCATCCTCCCTGATCTTCGGCTCGGGCACGTCGCGCAGCACGATTCCCGGCGCTGCTGATTCCTTCACGAGGGCTTTCATTGGCGGGAGGTAAGGTGCAATCCATGCGCCTCGTGTGGAAGTGTCGCCCGGATACCTCCCCTCTTGTGACCCGCCTCTCGCCCGGCGGACGGATCATTGCGCTTGCCACAGAAACACAGAATCACAGAAGACTTGAATGGGAACAGCTCGTGCCACTCGGGCTTCAGTCGCCAAGATGAGTTGAATCCAAAAGAAAAATGCAGAACGCCGCATCGATGTTTGACGCGGCGTTTCAATGTTGTTCGGCGCTTCTGTGATTCTGTGGCAAGCGCACAGATCCATCCAGAAAATGAATCCATCTCATGCGCACTGCAGGTTGCATCATCATCGTTTCAAATAAATAGTTGTTGCGTGGATTTTTTGTTGCTCCTATATTCGCGCCGTGGTCGCAACTGCATTGCGGCATCGAGTTTGCGACGCACTGTGACCACGCGGGCCTGTTCGGACGCTGCATCAGTCGGCAGTTCCACCGGGGAACTCGCCGAATAGTTCAACTCCTTCATGGAGAGACTACACAATGGCAGCAGCGAAGAAGGGTGGCCGAAAGAAGACAGCGAGAAAATCCTCTCGGAAGAAAAGCACCGCGAAGAAAGGCGGTCGCAGGAAGACAGCGAGAAAGAAAGCGACCAGAAAGCGGCGCTAGCATCCGCGTCTGAACAAAAAGAAAGCCGGCCACGTGCCGGCTTTCTTGTTATCCTATCCTTCGTCCCGTATCCAGTCAGCGCGAGTAACGCGCGCTCGCCAGCTCCACAATCCTGTTGATCAGCGCAGGATACTCGATGCCATGCTTCTGCGCCGCGGTCGCAAACTCACTTTTCGTCTCGAGATAGCAGTTCGGATTCACCTCGATCACGTAGATCTTTCCCGACTCCGTCACGCGGAGATCGACTCGGGCATAATCCCGAAGCCGCAGTGCCTGGAACGCATCGATCGCAACCTTCTTCATCCTCTCGGCAAGCTCGTCGGGAAGGTTCGTGGGGAAAATCGATTCCGTCCCGGCGAACTCGGCGCCCTTTCCGTCGCCGTCGTCACCCCACTTGGCCGCCCAGCTGGCGATCTTCGGCAGGTCGGCGGGGAATTTCGAGAAATCAAGCTCGATGATGGGCAACGCCTCCACGCTACTGTTGCCGAGGACGCCGACGTAGAATTCCCGGCCATCTATGAACTCCTCCGCGAGAACCGGTGACTGGTACTCAGTCTGAAGCGAGCTGATCGCCTCCAGCAGCTCCTTCACATCGTTGACGATGGACTTCTGTGTTATCCCGAGCGACGCATCTTCCTGCGGTGGCTTCACGATCAACGGAAAGTTGATGTCACCTGCCCAGTCTACGTTGCCGCGAAAGACCGTGGCAAAGCGCGCCGTGAGAATCCCATGGAACGACAACACCTTCTTTGTCAGCGTCTTGTCGCCGGCGACTATCAGACCGGCGGGACTGGACCCCGTGTACCGGAGCTTCAGAAGATTGAGCAGCGCCGCGACATTCGACTCGAGCGCGCTCTTGCCACCGAACGATTCAGCGATGTTGAAAACGAGATCGGGCGGATCGGATTTGAGTGCCGCGATCACGGGCTCGACCGAATCGTCTACGACAATGCGCCTCGTCTCATGTCCGCTAGAGCGAAGAGCTTCGTCGATCTGGTCAAGCACCGGATCAATCGGCGGCTCGAGCGCGTCCTGCGTGTGAAGAAGAGCGACCTTCATTCCTCGTCGGCCTCGCTGCCATCCATCACGTTGGTGTGTCTGTAGTTCATTATTACCGCTGTCCCGAATGCCGTCAGCTCGATCAGTGTCGACGCCTCGAGCCCCCGCACACGAAGGCCGAGCGACTCGGTGCGCTCCCGCAGAAAATCTATGAACTGTTTCACGACGTAGCTGCTCTCGCCTGTCCAATACGAAATCCGGGCCACGATCTCCCTCCGATGGCCGGCGATGAATTCCGCGGCTGTCTGCGCAGACGGCGCCTCCGCATCAGAAGCAAAGATATTCCGGAGATCGCCGTCGAACACCCGGTGGTCGCTGATTGGAATTGAATCCTCGGCATCGCGGTAATGCTCTTCGACAGTGTAGCTCATCGCAGATACGGGGAGATCGTCCTCGGTCGGCTCCACCACCGCCGGCTCGTCCCCTACGTCGCGCATGACGCGATCGACATACTCGAGCTTCTTCAGGGCAGGCCACTCGGCGTAGGCATTCCGCCAGTCACTGTCGGGCGTGAGCCAGACGGCGAACGATTCGGCAAAATCCTCGTCCGGATGCTTTTGCGCGTACCAGCCGAGGATGTGACGAACGAAATCGTGTGAGAAAGGATCGGCGCGATAGCGGTCGCGATAAGGACGCGAGTATGGTCCGAACGTCTTCCGCCAGTCGGCACGGTCGTAAAGGCGATACGCGTAATTGAATGCGTGACCAGCTTCGTGACGCATGTATCGCATCGCGTCATCGTCGGATTCGATGCCCAGAGCGAGGTCGTCTTCGATCTGCGCCAGCCTCGGATCCGCGAGGTAGAATGGAACTCCGATGAGCGGGGTTCCGTCCGGACATCCCCACTGGTCGCTCAGATATACGGGAGGCCGGAATGCGAGCCCCTTGGCGGCAAGCTCGGCGTAGAGCTGCTCCACCATTTTCTCGACCCGGGTTCCGGCAATCGTGAGACCGAAATCCGAGATCTTCTGCGCCATCAGGGTTCGGCGCTCGCCTTCCCAGTTGGCGAAAGCTTCTTCCACAGTCGCGTCTCGCAGGAGTGAGTAGGTAGATCGGCTAAACCGAAAAATACCCGAGTCGAGCGGCGGAGTGGGCGACGCCGTGGACCCCATCCGCGCCGGAACGCCGAACGAGACGCAAAAAAGCCCTGCCAGCGATGACGGGGCTTATCCTATTCTATAGTAGAGCTGCGCTAGGCCGCTTTCGAAGCCGGATCGACTGTGGGCTCCGGGGCCGGGCCCCAGATGTACGCTGAGAAAACCGTCGGATATTCCGCGCGATCTCCATTCGATATGATTATGCCAAGCGGCTCGTTGAGCTCTGCCGGCTGACTCTCTTTCTTCATTCCCGCCTCATTGGTTTAACGCTCAGCGAGCGCCGAGCATGAGTGGGTAAAGCACCCACAGTGCCAGAGTTGGGGGAAAAGTTAACTTGTTATCTTACTTGGAGTTACGAGACGTACGCCAGCGGACGGCGGCTGGATTTGTCGCGGAACAACACAAAAACATGAGACAATGTGTGTCGAAATGATACGGCCCTGTTGAGTTCCTGGCTACGCGACCGCTTTTCTGGCGAGGAATGATTTACCCGACGCGCCGTCCTCCACCACCGACACTTCCCAGCCCTTGTAGCTCTTTTTGAGCTCGGAAAGTGAGACTCCGGACTGACCGGCGATGATCGTCGCGACGAGGTGCACACCCCCGTCTTCGGTCGCGCTCTGGAGGACTCCGATCACCTGCGCCCGCTGCCTGGCAGTCAATCCGGAGAACGCTGCAGGCGTGCAGATGACGGCACTGAGCGATCGGTCCGGAGAAGGAGCCCACGCTCTCAGTCCTTCAGCGTGGTGATCGATGCGGCCGGGCAGGCTCCCGACATCCGCATTGTTCAGAAAACTTGCCTTCATGTCCGACTGCCCGTCGATCGCGGTGACTGCGCACCCGTGCGCCGCGAGATAGAGGGCTGCACTCGCGATCTGGTCGCCGGCAACGAGGACGCGCGAGTCTGCCGGCGGATGAATCTCGCGCGCCACGGCACTATCGGGACTCAGGCCCCAGTGCTCGGGCCGCATGAACTCCTGGAGCTCTTTCTGTCGCTTGAGCTCGCGCTTCCGCCACGTGGCATAAGAAGGAAGCCGCAGCCGCTTCCGGATTATCTTGTCGACTTCGACGACGAGCAAGAGCTCGTTCATCGAGATTTGCATCCCCGACTGCAGCGACGCGACCGCCTCGTCCCCAATCTTGAGGAGAGTCGCGCGTGAGATCGATTCTTTGTAAGCCTCGATCTCGTCTTCGATGAACAGATCGTATTCGTGCTTGAGCGATCTTGGAGCTGATTGACGCATCTAGCGGGGTCGGAGGTGACGCACACTCCGGGAGTGCGGCGAGTGAGAAGCTAGAGCATCGAAGGATTCACGCAAGTATCTTTTTTCTCCCGAGCCCAAACGATGCCAGAGCTGCCTGAAGTAGAAAGAGCGATGCGCCGCCTTCGCGCTGCGATAGAAGGCAAGACAATCGCCGCGGTGCGGACACTGCATTTCGCGCTGACGCGCCAGCTTCCCGACGCGATGGCGCAGCGCCTGAAAGCGAAACGAATCTCTCGCGTCGAGCGAAGGGGCAAGCACCAGCTCATTCACCTCGACGATGGCTCGGTGCTGCACGCGCATTTCCGGATGAACGGCGACTGGATGATCAGCCGCGCTGACGGAGCTCCCGACCGGTTCACGCGCGCCATTATCGATCTGACCGACGGCACGCGAGTAGAGCTGAACGACCGGCGCGCTCTCTCGGCACTCAGCCTTCACGCGTCAGCCGACGATTCGCTGCCTTCTCTCGGGATGGAAGCGAACGACGCTTCTCTCGACGCCGAATATTTATCGAAGGCGTTGAGCTCGAGACGCGGGCCAATCAAGCCGGCACTGATGGACCAGAAGGTGATCGCGGGCCTCGGGAACATCTACGCCGCCGAGGCGCTCTGGCGGGCGCGGATCAATCCTCGCGCGGTTGCCAGCTCTGTCTCGAAGGCTCGCCTCACACGACTTGTGGGCGCAGTCCGCGACGTCCTCGGCTCAAAAAATCGCCCGCCCGGCCGCTACACGGATAAGACCAATCGCCACCGTTTTGCAGTGTACGACCGCGAGGGTGAGCCTTGCGTTGTCTGTGAAACGTCGATCCGACGAATCATCCAGGCTGGGCGATCGACGTACTTCTGTCCGAAGTGCCAGCGTAGCTGAGTCGATCATTATTCCGTCTGTGGCAAGCGCACAGATGCAGCAAATCAATCGAGTGCCTCCAGCAGAGCACCTTTGATGTACCCAGTCTCCGGAATCGTCAGTACTTCCGGATGATCGAGCGGCTGCCCGCGAAGCTCACGGATTGCGATTCGCCGTCCACTGTCGGCCGCGGCGGACTCCAGCATCTCCAGAAAGAGCGGCTTCGTCAGATGGAAGCTGCAGCTCGCCGTGTACAGCATTCCCCCTGACGAAAGAAGTCGCATTGCGCGGAGATTGATCTCGTTGTATCCGCGGAGCGCACCGGGAAGCGACGCCCGGGTTTTCGCGAACGCCGGCGGATCGAGGACGATCGTATCGAATCGAGTTTCGGTCTTTTCACACTCCCGCAGATAATCGAATGCGTTCGCCTCGACAAAATCGATGTTGCCAAGTCCATTGAGGTCGGCATTCTGCCGGGCCCGCTCGAGCGCCTGCGCGGAAGAGTCGAGTGCCGTGACCGTGGCCGCATTGCGCGCCAAGTGCAGAGCGAATGATCCGTGATAGCTGAACGCATCGAGGGCACGCCCGCGTGCGTGCTCTCCCGCGATGCGCCTGTTTTCACGCTGATCCAGAAAGGCACCCGTCTTCTGCCCCGTCCATGGAGCCGCGAGATACCTCAGCTCGTACTCGTCCACCTCGATCTCACGGGGAACTTCACCGTGAAGCAGGATTGTCTCGCGCGGAAGACCTTCCTTCGCCCGAAGAGGGACGTCGTTGCGCGCCAGAAGGCCCTCGATGCGGGTGACGTCTACGATCGCCTCGACAATCTCGCCCCGAAACGCTTCGAGCCCGGCGCTCATCAGCTGCACGACCGCCCACCTGTCGTAACGGTCGCAAACTAGTGACGGACAACCGTCCGCCTCGCCGTGCACCACGCGGTACGCATTCGTGATGGGCTCCAGGCTCACCCGCCGCGCGGCAGCTGCGGCAATACGCTCGTGCCACCAGTCGCCGTCGATGACTGCGCCGGGGTCGGAGTCCAGCAGCCGCAGGGATATCTCCGAACGTGGACTCCACAGCGCCCATCCGAGTGGCCGGTTTCGATTGTCCCGCACAGCCACGACACCGGCATCCGAGTCCGGCCGCTCCGACACGTCGCTCCGGTAGATCCACGGGTGTCCGGCCTGCCACCGCTTGAAACCCTTCGCGGTTACCTTTGCGGTGTCGCGCATTGTCCAATGTAACGCGCGAATCTCGTGGTTGCGGCTCCGACTCTTGCATAGGAAAAACCTCGATGCCTAGAGCTGTCGCACTCGGTATAGGTCTCGCTGCCGGCGGGCTGGTGATCCGAGAGCGGCGATTCCGGATACGCGCGGAACGACTTGGCGCCGCCACGCTCGAAACCCTGCTGGCGACAATCGACGCCAACGACGCCGTCACCGGCGCGCATGTTCGGCGCGTCGCCGATTACGCGCTGATACTAGCCGAAGCGGCCGAGCTCGATGAGCGAAAGCGGCGCAGCGTCGAGCGGGTCGCGCTCTTTCACGACATCGGCAAAATCCACGAGGCGATCAATGACATCTTTCACGACAGGAGTCGCCTGACGCCGAGTGAGTGGCGGGCGGTGATGACGCATCCACGCCGAGGCGCGGATGTACTGGAGCCGCTTCGACCATTCTATCCCGATCTGGCTGAAGGAGTCCTCTCTCACCACGAGCGATGGGATGGGACAGGCTACCCTCGGCAGCTCAAGGGACGGCGCATCCCTATGACCGCGCGGGTCGTCGCTCTCGCCGACACGTTCGATGCAGTCACTCACGAGCGCCGATACAGCCAAGCCCGCAGCATTGCCGAAGCGACGAAGGTGCTACTCGAGGGCCGCGGGACTCAGTTCGATCCGGATCTCGTGGACCTGTTCGTCAGCCCGCCGGTGATGGATCTGATTGGTGCCAGGATGGCGGCAAAGGAGAGGCCGGCCGGCAAGCACCACCGTCGCTCAAACAAGCTGATCAGCGATAGCGTGCCCGACCTCAAGTTTCGATGGCGGAGCGGAGCCGCCGCGCGGCCGCGGCAGGGTCGCTCGAGCCGAAAACCCCCGCGATAGAAGCGACTCCATACGCACCGGCGGCAATCGGGACAGCTGCATTCTCAGCCGTGACGCCGCCAATGCCCACGGCAGGGAGCCCCACCAATTGCGCGAGCCGGGAAAATCCTTCCGGTCCGAGCGGTGCTCCGGCATCGTCCTTCGAGCCCGTCGCGAAGAAGGGCCCGATCCCGACATAGTCTGCGCCTGCAGACCCAGCGACTTCGGCATCATTGCCGACCGATGCGCCAATGATGAACTCGAGAGGCGCCATCCTTCTGATCGCGGAAGGAGGGACATCGTCCGGCCCCAGATGAACCCCTGCGGCCCCCGCTGCTATCGCCACGTCGGCGCGATCGTTGACAATCACCGGAACCCCAACGGCGCGCACGAGCTCTCGCGCAACGCCAACGAGATCCCTCGCCGGAACGTCCTTCAGGCGGAGCTGAATGCACGTTGCTCCGCCATGCGCAGCAGCGGCCGCGCGCGCGATCAATCCGCTTTTACCGTCGCGGATATGGTCGGTGATCGCGATGAGTCGTATCGTCGCGGGATCTATCACCGGACCATGCGTCTGGCGATCTCGTGCTCGGCGAGCGTGTTTCGGAATTCGTGATGACCGTCCGAGTGGGCGACGAAATAGCGGTAGGAAACCTTCGCGGGATTGAGCGCCGCAAGGAGGCTGGCGCCGCCGGGTGACGAAATCGGGCCAGGTGGAAGTCCCGCGTGTACGTAAGTGTTGTACGGCGACTCTACCAGGAGGTCCTTGTACAGCAGGCGAGGAGTGTGACGGCCGAGAGCGTACTGGACGGTCGGATCAGCCTGAAGAAGCATCTTCTCCCGCAGCCGGTTGTGATACACGGCAGAGATCACCGGACGCTCTTCCGCTCGCTTTGCTTCCTCTTCGATGATCGAGGCGAGTGTCACGATTTCATGCCGGTTCATCCCCAGAGTCGAGAGCTGCAGGTTCCAATCAGGTTTCCACTCGCGCTCGAATCGACGTACCATCTCGCCGACCGCCTGACGCGCGGTCGTGCCATCCGGAAAAGCGTACGTATCAGGGAACAGGTACCCCTCGAGATTCGGCGTCGGAATATCGAGCCGACGGAGCAGTACCGTGTCGCGGACTGCAGCCGTGACTGAATCCACGGGAACCTGAAGTGTACGCGCGAGGAGCGGCGCTATCTGGTTGAGGTTGAACCCTTCCGGAATCGTGATCGTGTTGACCAGTCCGTGCCCGCCGTTCAGCGCACGCAGGATCTCCGTCCATGGAGTTCCGCGCTTCAGGAGATAGGTCCCCGGCTTGATGTTGCGGTCATCACCTTTCACGCGCGCAAGTGCTTTGAAGAAAAACGGAGAACTCACGATTCCTGCTTTCTCCAGAGAATCAGTCGCCGTGGCAAAGCTTGCTCCCTTTGGAACGATCACGCGGATTGCCGGGCCGGTGGGGCTGCCGCACGCAGTGAGCAGGACCGCCGCCATGCCGAGGAGCAACTTGTTCCGCAGTGGTCTACTCCGGCAAGTCGAGCGCATGTCTCAGCAGAATCGCTGCGGCCATCGCATCGACGTCACCTTTTCGTCCGCGCGTCGATCCACCCATCTCGCGCACTGCGCGCAGAGAAGCTGCAGTCGTGAATCTCTCGTCGACGAATCGCACGGGCAGTCCAGTGCGTTTGCCAAGCTCGGCGCCGACGGCTCTCACTTCGCGCGTCCACGATGTTTCGTCTCCGTTCTGATCGAGCGGGAGCCCGAGCACAAAGCCCCGTGCCTCGAGCGCGGTGGCGCGTCTGATAATCTCCGCCACGGGAGGGCGCTTACCGGCGCGACGCACGATGAAACCCGCGGGTGACGCAATCATCCCGAGCGGATCGCTGATGGCCAGTCCCACACGCTTCTCTCCGTAGTCCACAGCCAGATATCTGCCGAGCGCCGAAGTCATGGAATGGGTGAGCAAATTGAGGAGATGCGTCCAGCCGGCGTCAACTCCCCTGCGCCATCTGCTGGAAGAACTCGGCGTTGTTCTTCGATTTCTTCATCTGTCGCAAGAGGAATTCCACCGCTTCCGCTTCCGGCATATCCGAGAGAAACTGGCGGAGCAGAAAGACGCGGTTCATCTCGGCCTGGGTGAGAAGAAGCTCTTCCTTTCTCGTTCCGGACTTGAAGATGTCGATTGCCGGGAAGACTCTCCGGTCGGCGATCTTCCTGTCGAGAACGAGCTCCATGTTGCCGGTTCCCTTGAACTCCTCGAAAATCACGTCGTCCATGCGTGATCCGGTCTCCGTAAGCGCGGTCGCGATGATCGTCATCGATCCTCCTCCGTCGATCTTTCGCGCGCTGCCGAAAAAACGCTTTGGCTTGTGAAGGCCTGCGGCATCGACGCCGCCGGAGAGAATCTTCCCGGACTGCGGTGCCATCGCGTTGTGCGCACGCGCAAATCGAGTGAGCGAATCGAGAAGAATCACCACGTCCTTGCCGCTCTCGACGAGACGCTTTGCCTTTTCCAGAACCATGTCCGCGACCTGAACGTGCCGCGCGGCACCCTCGTCGAAGGTCGAGCTGATGACTTCAGTGCGAACCGTGCTGGCGATCATCTCCGTGACTTCCTCGGGCCGCTCATCGATCAGCAGCATGATGATCGTGACTTCCGGATGGTTCTCCGAAATGGAGTTGGCGATTTTCTGGAGGAGTATCGTTTTCCCGGCGCGCGGCGGCGAGACGATGATTCCGCGCTGGCCCTTGCCGATCGGAGCGAAGATGTCCACCACGCGCATCGAGAGGTCGCCGTCCTTCGACTCGAGGCGAAGACGTGTATCCGGATAGCGCGGCCGAAGGTTGTCGAACGGCACCCGCGACTTCGCCATCTCCGGGTCGAGCCCGTTGACGCTCTCCACCTTGAGCAGCGCGAGGTATTTCTCCCAGGCCTTTGGCGGCCGGACTTGTCCTCTGACCAGATCCCCCGTCAGCAGGCCGAAGCGCTTGATCTGGGACGGTGAGACGTAGATGTCGTCGGGTCCGGCGAGATAGCTGTAGTCCTGACTCCGCAGGAATCCGTAACCCTCGGGCAGTATCTCGAGCACGCCTTCGCCGTGCAGCGCGACATCCGAGTCGAGCAGGTTTTGCTCGATACGAAAAATCAGCTCAGGCTTAGTGACGACCGACGTTCCGGCGATCTTGAGACCGTCGGCCATGTCCTGCAGCTCGGTTACTGATTTGCGCTTGAGCTCTGCGATGTCCACTGCTAATGCGGAGGGGAAGAGAAGAGGGAAGCGCGGGGCGGGGCGCGCGTGCCCGGATTACTTGCGAAGATTCGTGTGCGGAGGGAAGACAACGGCTGTCCGGACCGTCGCTGTACTGGCGAACCTAACTGTACCTGAAAATCGGGTCAAGATTCAAAACGACAGGTATCTCAACGGATGCTTCCTGAGGTCGATCATGAGCGAGTCGAGGTTTGCCCGAGCCTGCCCCATCGCGCGCTTCAACGCGGTGTCGGAGCGCAGGCGCGAGACGCCTCCGCCCTCGGTCGAAAAGATCCGGCGAAGCGAATCGACTTCCGCTCTTACACTGGCGATTTCCCGCATCAAAGTGGAATCGCGGCGGAAGCGCCCGACGTTGCCGCTTCCGGACGATACCAGAAGCTTGATCGAATCCGTCTGCGCCATCACCCGGCGAATACGGTCGCCCAGTGCACCGCGATGGGCGAGTGCGAGCGTTCCACTTCCCTTAGTCGCGCGGTTCATGATATCCGCGCTCACGGCATGGGCGGAGCGCATCGAGGCCATGCCGGTCGATCGGAACTGGCCGATACTGGTCGTGCGATCGCTCATCAGCCGCAGGAGCCTCCCCGTGCTGTCAGCGACGCGGACGAGTCCCGCGGCAAGCGTGTCGATCTGGTCGTCGATGCCTGGCTTTCCTCCGACGAGTGCCGCGATCGTGTCACCGCTTTTCACCGGTGGAGCTGCCGCTGTGCCCCCACCGATGTAGACCACCGGACTGCCGATGAGATTTCCGCCGGCGCGTATGTCGCCGAACGAGTTTTTCCGGATCAGGTGGAAACGGTCGGCCATGATTTCCGTCTCGATGGCGAGCCGGTGGAGCGTGTCCACCGTGACCGGCCGAAACGTGATGTTCTTCACCAGCCCGACTTTCCGGCCGAGCAGCCACACGTCAGTCCCCTTGAGAACGCCTGGAGCGTGGTCGACCGTGACGTAGAGTGTCTCGGTATCGCCGTGCAGCGCGCCTACGCGGGCGAACAGGAGGATGGAGAGGACGGCGACGGTAACTCCCGCAACGCAGAGCAGACCGATCTTCAGCTCGCTCCAGTGGACCTTCGATGCCATTCAGAAAGCTACCGGGAGGGGAAGCTGGCGAGCAATCTCGGGCCGCAAAGGGGAACGGAAAAGGAACGGCCACGCTCCTGAAAGCGTGGCCGCCCGTTTCCGCGAGCGTGTTCTAGAAGTTGGAGAACAACAAATGCGCGTTGGTCGACTTGGAGCTCTTGACGATGTTCCTGGACGTGCGATCGTACAATGCGTCACGAACGGTCTGCGAGCTGGCGCTACCGTTTCCTGCGACGGATAGATAGAGCGCCGCTACGCCCGCGGTGTGAGGCGCCGCCATGGACGTTCCGCTGATCGTTTTCGTTCCGCTTCCCGTCCACGCGGAGGTGATGCTCACCCCCGGAGCGAACCAATCCACACACTTCCCGTAGTTCGACCATGATGCCTTTGCGTCGCTCGAGTTTGTCGCTCCAATCGTCATCGCGTTGGCTACTCGCGCCGGAGACGACTTGCACGCGTCCTGTGCGATTCCAATCCAGTTTCCATTTCCCGCCGCGACCGCGGTGGCGACGCCGGCGTTGATCATGTTATTGACCGCCGCGTCGACGGAGCTGTTGGCGCCTCCGCCGAGGGACATGTTCGCAACTGCCGGGGTGGTGCCCGCTGCGTGATTCTGTACCACCCAGTTCATGCCGGCGATGACGCCGCTCCACGAGCCGGAGCCGTTGCAGTCGAGGACGCGAACCGCCTTGAGCGAGACATTCTTGGCGATGCCGTAGGTCGTGCCGCCGACAGTGCCGGCCACATGGGTGCCGTGCCCGTTACAATCCTGTCCGTTGCCGTTAAACGAGTCATAGCCGACGCTCGCCCGGCTGCCGAACTGGGCGTGGCCGGTTTCGATTCCAGTGTCGATGATGTAGGCCGTTACGCCGTTGCCGGTCGCCGTGTAGGAGTATGTGCCGCTCAGCGGAAGGCTGCCCTGATCGACGCGATCGATGCCCCACGTCGCGTTGTACTGCGTTGCGGAGGCGCGCGCGATTCCATCCGGCTCGATGCGCAACACGCGAGCGTCCCGCATCAGACCGCTTCTGGCGGCTTCGGATATGTCACCTGCAAATCCGTTGAGCACCGCGTGGTAGACGAAATCCGGTCGGGCGCCATGTTCCGCCGCGACTGTCGACGGGTCCACGCCATCACGCAGGGTGATGATGAATCGGCCGGGAATCACATCGGCGTTGTCCGAGGCCGCAGAGTACGACACATTCGGAGTTGCCGACGGATTGGTTGGCTCGGACATTTCCGAGCAGGCAGCCACGGCGAACGCGGCCACCAGTGCCAGCGCGAGATTCCTTTTCATCTATTTTTCTCCGCAACGATGTTTGGGCCGTCGCGTGGGCCTGACCAGAAAACGCGACGGAACGGTTGAAGAATCCTTGTCGCCTGTCGTCACCAGAAAACGGTTTGGACAGAGGAGACAATGAATATATAAACATCTGGTAATCGCCGCAATACCCAGAGCCCCCTGGGCTGGCGTCGACGCCTGCCGGATCACGCTCAATGCGATCGAGGCGACCAAATCACCAAAGACATCGGCGGCCGCATCGCTTCGAAGCTGCGCTGGTTAGACATGCGCGACATCAATCTCGTCTTCACGCATCAGATACTGCAGCGGGTTTGGCGGGAATGCGCGCGGCGGGATTCGAACCCACGACCTTCGGCTCCGGAGGCCGACGCTCTATCCAGCTGAGCTACGCGCGCGCAGTCGGATACTAACCCGCGCGGTAGTGAGGGTCAACGCGGCCCCGCAATTGCTCGGTTAGCTTCCCGCGATGCTATTCGGAACGCGAAAAATCACCGTGATACCGGGCGACGGTATCGGGCCCGAAGTGATGTCTGCCGCCCTGAAGGTTGTCGACGCCAGCGGCGTCGCGATCGAGGCGGAAGTGCGACAGGCGGGGGCGAGAGTCTTCGCCCAGGGAATCGAGTCCGGAGTGCCGCCCGATACCGTCGATTCCATCCGCGACACGAAGGTTCTTCTCAAGGGTCCCCTCGAGACGCCCATCGGTCACGGAAACAAGTCGGCGAACGTCACCCTCCGGACCCTTTTCGAGACGTTCGGAAATCTGCGTCCGGTGCGCGAGCTGCCCGGCGTCACGACGCCGTTCACCGGGAGAAAGCTCGACATCGTGATCGTCCGTGAGAACGTCGAAGATCTGTACACGGGAATCGAGTACATGCAGACGCCGGCTGTCGCCGAAGCGCTCAAGATCATTACGCGCAGCGGTTGCGAGAGGATCGTCGAGCTGGCGTTCGAGTTCGCACTGGCGGCCGGCCGTGAGCGCGTTCATTGTGCGACAAAGTCCAACATCCTCAAGCTCACGGAGGGAATGCTCCAGCACACATTCGAGGCCATGGCCCCGCGGTACCCGTCAATCGAAGCGAAGCACATTCTGATCGACAACTGCGCACATCAGCTTGCAATGCGGCCTGAACAGTTCGACGTAATAGTGACGACGAACATGAACGGCGACATCCTCAGCGACCTCACGTCGGGCCTCACGGGGGGCCTCGGCTTCGCCCCCTCGGCCAACATCGGGAGCGATGTGGCAATCTTCGAGGCTGTGCACGGGTCGGCGCCGGACATCGCGGGCAAGAACATCGCAAATCCGACAGCGCTGATTCTGAGCGCGGCGATGATGCTACGCCACATCGGGGAAGGGAAATCTGCAAACCGCATCGAGCAGGCCGTTCTGGTCACGCTCGAGAGCGGTGTCAGAAGCGCCGACATGGCCGGATCACGCAAGCCTTCCTCGACAACCGAGTTTGCGGATGCAGTGATCTCGAATCTCGGAAAGGTCTCCGCGACGAGCGGTTCCCGTGATTTCCAGGCTGTGCGTCTGCCTGAACGAGCCACTGAAGTGGCCGCGACTCCGGTTGAGATACGCAAGGTCACTGGCGTTGACATCTTCGTTGAGAGCACGCTGCAGCCGGACGAGCTTGGCGACGAGCTCATTGCGGCAGCGGATCGAACCAGATTCTCGCTGCATGCCATTACAAATCGTGGAAATACGGTCTACCCCGCGCCGGCTCGCTCGGTGAGCCTGGTGGACCAGTACCGCTGCCGCTTTCTCGCGAAGGACCGACACGGTGACATATCCGACCCGGAGATCCTCTCGCTTCTCACTCACGTCGGGGAGACTCTCCGCTGGATGCACGTCGAGAAGCTCCAGCTTTTCGACGGGGATGATGGCTTCAGCCGGACTCCGAAATAATCCGGCGATTGGAACCCATTCTTACAAAGCCCTTACTCCAGCGTCTCTAACCCGGGGTATCGTTCTGGGGTAAACAACAAAAAATCCTCAACAGCTAACCATGACAAGATCGATCCGACACATCGTTCCGGCCCTGGTCGTTGCTGCGACAGCTCTTTGCTCGAGCCTCGCGTCGGCGCAGTCGAAGCTGCCGCTCAAGATGGCACCCAAGCCGACGACCGCGGCGATTACTGCGGCCGACCTGATGACTCGAGTGTACATATTTGCCGACGATTCGATGATGGGTCGGCGCGCAGGAGCAGAGGGTGCACTGAAGGGGACGATGTACATCGAGCGCGAAGTTCGGCGGCTCGGCCTCACGCCGGGTGGAGAGAACGGCACCTTCTTGCAGGCGGTACCGCTCATCACGCGGACTCTGGATACCACCTCGGCAATCACTGCCGACACCCAGCCCGTTGTTATCGGCACCGACTACTTCCCGCTCAGCGCCGCGGGCGTTGTCAGGCCAATCGACGGGGCTCAGGTCATCTTCGCCGGGAACGCAGCGGATTCTACATCGTCGATCACACCGGAGCAGGCCGCGGGTAAGATCGTGTTCATCATTGCGGGAACGGCGGCTGCCGCCCGCCGGTTCCCTGCCGCCGCAGGCTTCATGACGGTCATTCCCGAGGGTCAGCTCAATCAGTTCCGCGCTTTTGCCACCGGTAGCTCGACCCGACTCAGAAGTGATGCCGACACCGCGCGGTCGCGGCTCACAATTGGCGTCCTTCCGGCGGCGGTCACGAAATTTCTGGGGGTGCCTCTGGAGAACGCGCGGCCCGGCACTCTCGGTCGCACGCTGCGCGGCACCGTTCGGTACAACGTGACCGAGTCTCCGGCGAGAAACGTCATTGCGATCCTGCCTGGAAGCGACCCGAAGCTGCGCAGCCAGTACGTGGCCATCGGAGCTCATAGCGATCACGTCGGGCGTCGCCGCGCTGGTCCTCTCGATCACGACTCCCTCAAGGTGTTCAACGAAATAGCTGAGCGTATCTATAACGCGCGCACCGGACAGGGTACGCGGTTTCCGGGAACGGGGCTCACCGAGCCAGAGCGCGCTTCAATTCGCGTAAACGTCGACAGCCTTCGACGGATTCGCCCTGCACGGCCCGACTCCATCTACAATGGAGCGGACGATGACGGATCGGGATCAATGGGCGTCCTGGAGATCGCCGAAAAGTTCGCGCTCTCGCGGACAAAACCGAAGCGATCCCTGATCTTCGTCTGGCACACGGCGGAAGAGCTTGGCCTGTTCGGGGCTGAGTGGTTCACCGATCATCCAACGGTTCCACGCGATTCGATCGTCGCACAGCTCAACATCGACATGATCGGCCGCGGCGAAGCTCAGGATCTTCCCGGCGGCGGTCCGAACTTCCTTCAGCTGATCGGGAGCCGCCGTCTGTCAACGGAGCTTGGGGACATCGTCGAGTCAGTGAACAAGAGCCGAAACCACGGGTTCGTCTTCGACTACAGCTTCGACGCGAACGGACACCCTGAGATTATGTACTGCCGGAGCGATCACTACGAGTACGCCCGCTATGGCATTCCGATCACCTTCTTCACGACAGCAGGGCACAGCGACTATCACCAGCTCACCGATGAGCCGCAGTACATCGCCTATCCGCACCTCCAGAAAGTCACGGCTTTCGTAGCCGACGTCGCGGAACATGTCGCGAACCTGGACCACCGCGTAGTCGTGGACAAGCCGAAGCCCGATCCGAAGGGGCAATGCGTACAGTAGAGCTCGTTAGCGCTCCGTTCGGTGCTCCGAAATCTGGAATGCGATGAAGGACTTGATCGCCTGCAGGGCCTCTGGATCTTCAGTGCGGATGTGGACTACACCTCCGTGCGGGAGATCCTCGACCGAGTAGGAGATCCGGTTCGCCCGCTGAGTCATCACCGATGTGCCAGGCACCGGCTTTTCGTGCACGAATCCCGGCACCGCAAAGTTGCCGCGCGCGAATGATCGCGCGATCATGAGAAGGTGCGCGCGGATCTGAGTTATGCCCAGCTCGTCATGCACTCCGCGCTCGAGAATGATGTCGCCTCCCTGGGATGTCGTCTCGAATCGGTGCGCCATTGCCATCGGGTCGACACCAACCGCCTTGCCGTGTCGCACGTCCATCGCGTTGAACGCACTGTCAGCCTCACTCGAGGAAACCGGCTCAAGTGCCCCGGCGGCCTGAGCTCGTTTCCCTGCGTCGCAGCCGGCGATGAGAAGTGTCGCGAGTGCAAGCGCTGCAGCGTGTCGCATGAGGTCTCCTTGTAGGTACTGCGCAGTACCCACCGTTCAAGAACCGCGCCTGAGCGGGATGGCGAAATCCCGACGCGCAACGTCTTTTTAGGCTCTCAACTCGGCCAAGGAGACGGACGTTGAGCGATCAAACCACGTACGATCGTCGCTCGTTCATGAACTATTTCGCGAGCATTGGACTGAGCTCGACACTTCTCCCAGGCGTCCTCTGGGCGCGGATTGCATCGGGTGAAGAAATCACGGTCGCAACGATCGCGAACGCCGAAGAGGTCGCCGGTTTGAAGTTCGACGAGGCGGAGCGGGCGATGATGGTCGAGGGCCTCAAGACGCAGGAGCTGCGGCTCGAGGCGCTTCACAAGATTCCACTCGCGAACAGCGTAGCGCCCGCAATCGTGTTCAATCCCGTTCCGCCGTGGCGGACGCCGCCGCGCACGGCGAAGAAGGCGATGGTTCGGTCACCCGTTACTGCCCGAGCGGTGCCGTCCAGTCTCGACGAGCTTGCGTTCCTTCCGGTGACCGAGCTGTCGGACCTCGTCCGTCGCCGAAGAGTCACATCGCTCCAGCTGACGCAGATGTATCTCGCCCGTATCAAGCGGTACGATCCGGTGCTCAAGTGCGTTATCACGCTCACAGAGGATCGTGCTATCGCCCAGGCGCGCGCGGCCGACGCGGAAATTTCGCGCGGTCGGTATCGCGGTCCACTCCACGGAATTCCCTGGGGCGCCAAGGATCTCCTGGCTGTGCGCGGCTACAAGACGACCTGGGGCGCCGGGCCGTACAAGGAGCAGGTGATCGAGGAAGACGCAACAGTGGTTCAGCGACTCGACAACGCGGGGGCAGTGCTCGTCGCCAAGCTCACACTCGGCGAGCTGGCACAGGGTGACATCTGGTTTGGTGGCACGACACGAAACCCGTGGAAAGTGGACCAGGGCTCGAGCGGGTCGTCAGCAGGGCCCGCATCGGCCACTGCCGCCGGTCTCGTCGGCTTTACGATCGGCAGCGAGACGCTCGGGTCTATCTCGTCACCGTCGACGCGATGTGGTACGACCGGGCTCCGGCCGACTTACGGGCGAGTTCCCAAGACGGGAGCGATGGCGCTGTCGTGGACAATGGACAAGCTCGGGCCGATTTGCCGAAGCGTCGAGGACTGCGCACTCGTGCTCGACGCTATTCATGGACCGGACGGCAAAGACACGAGCGTCATCGCGGCGCCGTTCAACTGGAACGCATCGCTCAAGCCGACGACGCTTCGCGTTGGATACGTGAAGGCCGCGTTCGATCTTCCTGTCATGGATCCGAAGGACGAAAAGCGCACGCTGCACGCCACGAAGAAATTCGACGATGCCGCGCTTGGCGTGCTGCGAGGGCTTGGCATCAATCTCATCCCCATCGACCTGCCGGACCTGCCGTACGACGCGATGCGAATCATTCTCACCGCCGAGGCGGCCGCGGCGTTCGATGAGCTGACGCGCTCGGACCGCGACAAGGAGATGGTCCAGCAGGGACGATTCGACTGGCCAAACACGTTTCGCACTGCGCGGTTCATTCCAGCCGTGGACTACGTGAACGCAAATCGCGTTCGAAGCAACGCGATCCGCGCCTGGGACGAGCTGATGCAGAAGGTGGATGTGATCGTCACGCCAACGGGGGCAGCGAACCTCTTTCAGCTGGTGGCGACGAATCTCACGGGACACCCAGCCGTGATACTTCCGAACGGTTTCCGCGACGACGGGACGCCGGTGTCGCTGACATTTCTCGGAGGGCTGTTCGAGGAAGCCAGGCTTCTGGCAGTCGCGAGGGCATATCAGGAGGCGACGAAGTTCCACCTCTCGCGTCCGACAATTCCGCTTACCCCGCGACCGCTCGCGCCGCCGCCGCAGCCGCCTCCGCCGCCGCCACCAACACCCCCCGCTCCACCAAGCCCTCCCGCCGCGCCGGCGAAAGCCTCGGCATGATCCGCAACTGAGTTAACGCAGGTGATCGCGATCCGATGCAGGTAGAGGCCGTAGTACTGGACGGAGAGCGCGTGCGGCTCGAGGCCCGAATCCGAAGCGCCAATCTCGCTGATTAATGGCCCGCAACGTGCCCTCTAATCCAGGTCCGCGCGAGGTCGCGCGGCGCCATCCAGGAGGAGGGGCATATGGGGATCTTCGATAACAAGCCGGGATCGATTTTCGGTAACGATCCGGACGGCGGCATTCTCAATCGAAAGAAATCGGACAAGCCGGATTTTTCGGATACGACATCGGGCGCTTCCGGCGCCGGCGGGTCGGCTGCACCCGCAGACTTCTCGGATGTGTCCAGCGGCGCGTCGACATCGGCGCCCACCGGCGGCGCTGGGCAGATGTATACGGTGAAGAGCGGCGACTCGTTGAGCAAGATCGCCAAGCGTGTCTACGGTGACGCGAGCAAGTGGCAGCGCATCTACGAAGCCAACCGTGACAAGATCAAGAACCCCGATCTCATTCACCCCGGCCAGGAATTCATGATTCCCGACGCCTGACCAACGAATTTCAGGAGAAGCTATGTACCGCCTTACAAGCGCGACACTGTTGCGCGCAGCCACACTTGCACTAATCATCCCCGTCGTCGCATGCGGGAAAAAGGACGAGGCATACACCGAGCCCAGCGCATCGACTACGACGATTCCGCCCGCTGCTCCGGTCGCCGCAGCGCTCGTAGTCGAGGAGATAGACGTCGGAAAGGGCCTCAATCCGGACAGGACGCTGAAGGATAAGACCGACGACTTCGCCGTGCGCGATACGATCTACGCCTCGGTCAAGACGGAGGGAGCTTCGGCCGGCTCGAGGCTCGCTGCGAAATGGACATTCCAGTCAGGGCAGACCGTGAGCGAGTCGTCTCAGAACATTTCCCCGACCGGCGGCGAGACCAGGCACGAATTCCACCTCGCGAAAGCGAGTGCGTGGCCAAAGGGTGACTACAAGGTAGAGATTCTGCTCGACGGCGTCTCGGCCGGGACGAAGGATTTCAGCATCAAGTAACCGCGCCCAGCCCGCTGAAAAAAAACTCCCGACGCCGGAACCGGCGTCGGGAGTTTTCACTCGGAGCTTTCGCCCTCAGAAGAACGTCACGAGCAGAAGTTCCTGCCGCACTCTCAGCAAGAATGGGTTTTGCGGGCAGTCACCATGGCGGGGACGGTCCATGACGACCAGGGCGATGATACACGCCGCGCCGGAAAATTATGTTTCTACTATATAAATAAAGGACCTCCCTGTCTGTCCAGTTTCCCCACTAGCGAGGCATAATGGCAAGTGAATCAGCTTCGGGCGGCGCCACGCTCCACCGGTGGGAGGACATGCCGAAGGAGCGCGTCAACGACATGCTCGACAGACGGCTCATCACTGGTGAGCGCGTGATGCTCGCGCACGTGTATCTGAAGAAGGGATGCATCGTGCCGAAGCATTCGCACGAGAATGAGCAGATCACGTACATCCTCGAGGGGGCGCTAAAATTCCATCTTGGAGAGGACCAGCGTGAGAATGTGGTTGTGCACGCTGGGGAGGTGCTCCACATCCCATCGAATCTGCCGCATCAGGCGGAAGCGCTCGAAGATACTGTCGACGTAGACGTTTTCAGCCCGCCGCGAGAAGACTGGCTGAACAAAACGGACAGCTACCTCCGGAAATAGATCGTGGATCTCGGGCTGCGAGGAAAGATCGCGCTCGTTGCCGCGGCGAGCAGGGGACTTGGACGCGCGGTAGCGGAGGAGCTGGCGGCCGAGGGCGCGTCGCTCGTCATCTGCGCGCGCGGCGAGACGGCGCTGCACGAAGCTGCAGCTGCCATCAGAGGATCGAGTGGTGTCGAAGTCGAAGCCGTCGCCGCGGATGTCGCGCGCCCGGAAGACGTTGAGAGACTCGTCAAGGCGGCGTTCGACCGCTTCGGACGAGTAGACATCCTCGTTACGAACGCCGGCGGACCCGCATCGGGGACGTTCGAGTCACTCGGGCCGGAGAAGTGGAGCGACGCTGTTCAGCTGACTCTCCTGAGCACGGTGAATCTGTGTCGCGCTGTACTGCCGGGAATGAGAGAACGGCGCTGGGGACGAATCATCAACGTCACGTCGATCGCCGTGAAGCAGCCGGTCGAAGGCCTGATGCTCTCCAACAGTCTTCGCGCCGGGGTGACCGGATTCGCGCGCACTCTAGCCAACGAAGTCGCACGCGATGGAATCACCGTCAACAACATCCTCCCGGGGTACACGCGCACGCAACGCGTCGAGGAGCTAGCCCGGGCAACCGCGGCCCGCGAGAAAATCTCAGTCGCTGAAGCGATGAAGAAATCGGAGGCGGAAATCCCGATGCGGCGGCTTGGCGAGCCAAAGGAATTCGCTGCCGTTGCCGCATTTCTCGCGTCGGAGCGCGCCAGCTACGTAACGGGAACGTCGATTCAGGTAGACGGAGGGTGGATTAAGAGCCTGTTCTAGGCAAACGATAGGGCGTTTGACCGATTTTGCGTTTTGCCTCTGGATTGTTCTTTGAGAAGCGAATGGCGGGGTCTACATTGCGCGAGTTTCATTCGCCAACTAGTGAGTTGGTGCCGTACCTCATTTCCGGACATGACGAGGGTGCTGAAACTGGTGAGGCTCGAGTCGTTTTAGTGGCAAATCCGAAATCGAAATCGGTCCGCAAGCGCGAAATGCCTTCTTCCAAGGTTGATCGAGTGACTTCCGCCAAGCAGCCGCTACGGCCAGCGACGCCTTACGACAACCTCCCCGAGGAGTCGTACGATCGCGTCGCGCGTCTGGCTGCGTGCCTCCTTCACGCTCCAATCGCAATCGTTTCGCTGGTCGACGAGGATCGTCACGTCGTGAAGAGCAGTGTCGGGCTCACGGGCAGGTCGCGTGTCTGGAGAAAAGTCCCCCTCGCGCAGCGGTTTGCGCGGCAGGCGGTGTCGTCGCGCCAGTCCGTCGTGATCAGTGACGCCAAGGCGACGTCCGCCGGCGCGTCGGGCAACCCCGGCGCCGAAACGAAGTCGCCCGACGGCGTTGCTTATGCGGTCGCACCGATTCTTACGGTGGACGGGATGGTGATCGGAACTATCGCGGTAGTCGATCCTGCTCCGCACGCCTGGACCTCCGCCGAGGTTGCTTCTCTCGCTGATCTTTGCGACTCGGTGGTTACCGAGATGGAGCTCCGAAATGACCTCACGGCAAAGCGTGAGACGCAGGAGCATCTGCTGTACAGCACGCTCCATGACGCGCTCACGGGTTTGCCCAACCGCTCGCTGTTCACTGAGCGCCTGCGGCACTCGATGCGCCGGAACGCGCGACACCCCGACGACATGTTCGCGGTGCTGTTTCTCGATCTCGACAGATTCAAGGACGTCAACGACAATCTCGGACACTTTGCCGGCGACGAGCTGCTGCGAGCGGTTGCCCGTCGCCTGGAAGCGTGCCTGCGCCCGGAAGACACGGTTGCACGTCTCTCCGGCGACGAGTTCGCGATTCTCCTCGAGAGCATCAGCGAAACGAGCGATGCGGGGCGCGTCGCCGAGCGAATAGAAGAGGCGCTGTCTTTCCCGATAAACCTTGGCGGCGCGGAAGTGACGACGTCGGCGAGCATGGGCATCGTGACCAGCTCGATGTCGCAGGAGCAGCCCGAGCAGCTGCTGCGCAGCGCCGACATGGCGATGTATCGCGCGAAGGCAGCCGGCCGCGCGCGGTACGAGATGTTCGACCGGGCCATGCACACCGACGCCCTCGCCCGTCTGCAGCTGGAGACAGACCTGCGTCGCGCAGTTGAGCAAGGCGAGTTCAGGCTCCACTACCAGCCGCTCGTGTCGCTTCGCACGGGACGCATTACAGGTCTCGAAGCGCTGCTCCGGTGGGAGCATCCTTTGCGTGGTCTCGTTCAGCCCAGCGAGTTCATTCCCATCGCGGAAGAGACCGGGCTGATAATACGTATCGGCCGGTGGGTGCTGACCGAGGCCTGCCGACAGCTGGCCGAGTGGCAGAAGGCGCATCCGCGTGAGCACCCGCTGAGCATGGGCGTGAATCTCTCGGTCAAGCAGTTCAGCCAGCCCGATCTTCTCGACCAGCTCGCAAGTGTGATACGCACCAGCGGAATCTCCCCGGGCTGTCTCCGTCTCGAGATCACGGAGGCGGCGCTGATCGACAAGGGTGGCGCGGCGATGCTCCTCCTGACGCAGATCAAGCAGCTTGGCGCGCAGGTGTATCTCGATGATTTCGGCACCGGCTACTCATCCCTCATCTATCTCCACCGGCTTCCGATCGACGCGATCAAGATCGACCGCGACCTGGTGAGCACGATGGACACGGATGACAAGAACCTTCGACTCGTGAGGACTATACTGACATTCGCACAGATCATCGGCGTTCGAGCGGAGGCGGAGGGCATCAGCAGCGCCGAGCAGCTGCGCGAGCTGAGAGCGCTGAAGTGCGAGCACGGACAGGGCTACCTCTTCTCGGCGCCAATTCCACACGACGAGGTTGATGGGGTTCTCGAGGCGGATCCTGTCTGGTAGAACGGATTAGTCCCTCTTGCGCCTTTCAGAGATCTTCGCACATGAAGGTCTCTTTCTTTTCTATCTGGCATCTATGACGAAGGGTTCGAAGGGATTCGGCAGATTTTCCGGATTGTCTCCCGACTGGCGCCAAACCAGGCGGACCGCCACTCAGCATGTCGAGTTCTCTTGTTGTTAAAAACAAAAGAGAAATACGGTTGGGTGTGGGCACCAGTTTACGCCGGTACGACTCAAATCCGGATAATCCGTCGAATCCCTTTGAAACCTCCGTCATAGATGCTTGAGAATCGCGGGTTCGCGGCCGGCAATTGACCCAACTGCGCCCCGGGACGTAGAATCGAGCTACCTCAAAACGCGATCGTCAGCGCAATGAATTCGTTCACACTCTCCCGTCGCATTCCGATTGCTCTCATGCTTGGCCTCGCGACGCCCTTGTCCCAATTGTCCGGTCAGGGATGGCCGAACGCCGATTCGGTAACCGCAGCAATCAAGGAGCAGAGGCCGCGTGACAGGCGTGAGCGGCAGGGCTGAGAGTCCCGGGCCGCCAATCGGATGAAGCTCTCCCAGAGACTGCTTCTCAACGTTCTCCTGATCGTGGCTGTGCTCGTCGCCGCTGTGGTGCTCATCATCGACCGGCGATTGCATGCGCGCATAGTCGAGCAGACAGTGACAGAGCTGGCACGCGAAGCCCGGTTCGTGGCGGTCGAGTGGCGATCGACTTTTTCGGCTGACGATCTCGCGGATGCTGCAGGCCGGGCCCTCGAGCATCGCGTTACGCTGATAAACGACAAAGGCGTTGTCGTTGGCGATTCCGGATTCGACGGCGAAGCGCTGCGTGCATTGGAGAATCACGGCAGCCGGCCTGAGGTCGCCGCTGCGTGGCAATCGCGTGTCGGGTCCGCGACGCGCGTCAGCGCATCCGCCGGAGACGAGGAGCTCTACGTCGCGGTGCGTGCTCCGCTGGGCGTTGCTCGCGTATCGCTCCCGACGCGCGAGCTGGAGGCCGTCTTCGCGCGAGCGCGGCGCGATGTGATGCTGGCCGGAGTGGTTGCGCTGCTTCTCGCGGTTGTACTGAGCCTTCAGTTCTCGCGCAGCATCTCGCGGCCGATCGTCGAGCTTCGCGATGTCGCGCGCGCGATTGCCGACGGTGACATGGATCGCCGTCCCGCGCTGGCCGCTCCCGGAGAAGTCGGCGATCTGGCAACTGCACTTCATCGGCTCTCGGAGCAGCTGAGTGCGCGACTGACCTCGCTGCAATCCGAGCAGGCTCTGCTGTCGGCGATCGTCGAATCTCTCGAGGAGGGAGTCATCGCGGTAGACTCTGCGTCACACGTTGTCGAGGTCAACGACGCGGCACGGAGACTGCTTGGCGTAACGGCCCCTGTTCCTTTTTCAGTCGACCTTCTCCCGCGACATGGAGCGCTCAGAGAAGCGCTCTCGAGCGCATTGCAGGGGTCGGCGCATGCGACTGTCGAGTTCGCGTACGGTGATCGCACTCTCTCCGTCACAGCGCGTCCGCTTCCGCATGGTGGCGCCGTTCTCGCCCTGGTGGACCTCACGACGACGCGGCGTCTCGAGGCGGTCAGGAGCGATTTCGTCGCGAATGTCTCGCACGAGCTCCGTACTCCGCTGACGGTCATAGCCGGCTTTGCCGAGACGCTGTCCGATGAGACAATTCCACTCGACGAGAGGCGCCGCTTCGCCGGGATGATCGGCACGCACACGGCGCGGCTGCAACGAATCGTGGATGATCTGCTCGATCTTTCACGAATCGAATCGGGCGGCTGGCGACCGAATCCCGTCGCGCTGGAGATCGCGCCACTCGTGGAGGATGTCGTCAGCGCACTGAGCAGCGCTGCTTCGGAGCAGCATACCAGCGTCGTCACACGAATAGCACCAGAGGCGCGCGAGGTCTTGGCCGACAGGACCGCGCTCCGGCAGATCCTTTCCAACCTGCTCGAGAATGCAATTCGCTACACCAGGCAAGGCACGGTGACAATCTCGACGGAGCTGCCTCGAGGCGCAGAAGGCCGCGTGATCATCTCGGTCAGCGACACAGGTGCAGGGATCGCGGCGGATCATCTCCCGCGGATCTTCGAGCGATTCTACCGTGCGGACACCGGTCGCGCGCGGAAGGCAGGCGGTACCGGGCTCGGACTCGCAATCGTCAGGCATCTTGTCGAAGCGCACGGAGGCCGAGTGGAGGCAACCAGTGCACTCGGTAGAGGAACGACGATCAGGGTGTTTCTTCCTCCGCCGGGTGGCCGGTCGTGACAAGTTCGTTACACGCGGTGTGCACACTCGTGGGCCGAATATCGCCAAACTGTTGCTGGTAATTCTCCTCAAAAGGAGCTCACGGTGAAATCACGCGCAACGGTTGTCGCGTTTCTCTTGTCGCTCGCCGCCGCCCTGATACTCCCCGCTGCAGCTGCTGCCCAATACGTCCCGCCGCAGACCGCGCCACCGAAACAGGACACCACGAAGCCAGCGGGAACTTCACCGCCGCAGTCCGCCGCACCCGCTCCGGCGCCTCCCGCTCTCAATTTTTCCGGCGTCATATTCGGCAACTATCAGTATCACGGCGAGGCGGCGAACAGGGCACAGAACAGGTTCGAGCTGGAGCGCGCCTACCTGAACTTCAGGCTCGCTGCGGGTAAGCGCGCCAGTGTGCGAATCACCACCGACGTGTTCCAGCAGACGAGCTCGACGAACAACGCCGATGCGTTCTACCGAGGGTGGGTGATACGCGCGAAGTATGCATTTTTGCAGTACGACTACATCCAGCCCGCGAAGAGCTCCGGCTTTGGTGCGCTCGCGAGGATCGGTCTCCTTCACAACATGTTCATCGATCACGAGGAGAGCTTCTGGCCGCGCTGGCTTTCGACCGTCGCTGTAGATCGCGCGGGATACTTCTCGTCTTCCGACGCCGGCCTCGCGACTCTGCTGACCTTTCCCAACAAAATTGGCGAGCTCTACGCAGCAGTGTACAATGGCCCGGGCTACACGTCACGGGAGGTCGACCGCTTCAAGGACTACGGCGCGCGGCTCACCTTCACACCCCTCGGCAAGAGTGATCTCACCTATGTCCGCACGTTTGCGATCGACGGCTGGGTCTATCGCGGAGCCATCGCCAGCAGGTTCGTGAATGGGGGTCCCGGGCAGGTTGGCCCCGTCGGCGACGCGCTCGATCGAAACCGCTGGGGCGTTTTTGCCGGTATCAAGGATCCCCGGCTCATCATCGGTGCGGACTACGCTCAACGCGAGGACGAAGGCGAAGGTACGAGCCTGAATACGCCGGCTTCTCCACGACTCGTGAGCGATTCGACCGGACGTCTTTTCTCCGCCTACACGCACATCAAGCCGTTCCTGATTGCCAACCCCGGGTCGCCGATTCCACTCGGCATCGTCGCCCGGTGGGACCAGGTCAAGCCAAACAAGTCCAGCGACGGGCACTACAACCTCGTGATCGCGGGCCTGACCTGGGACCTCAACAAGCAGACGGCAATCGCGCTCGACTACCAGGAGCAAACTCCAAAGGGTACGACGGCAGTTACGCCAACGAGGGTCTACTACCTGCACGTCGTCACAAGCTTCTAGGGGCGCGAGGGTGCGTCGGTCCAATGAGCTCAGGCCGCGCGTTCAAGATCCTTTCATGCAGCATGGTTGGGCGGAGAACACAGAAGAGAACCTGTGATTCTCTTTCTCGGCGGTTCTCGGCCCTAGCATGATGACGTAAACGGTCCGAAACGCGCGGCCTGAATCCATTGAGCCGACGGACCCTCGCGCAATGTGACAATCCCGTTACATGCTGGTTGGCACGAAGCGCTGCGGCTGCCGGGTAGCTTTCGGATTGCCTGCCAGCGCTGTCATCGCGCAATCAACAACCACATCAAGGAGCCGATTGTGAAGCACTGGAAACTGGTCGCCGCGGCCGCTCTCCTGGTGGCCTGCTCGAGTGAAGGAAGCAACGCGACGTCGGATAGCGCCAACCCGAGCGGCTCTGCGGGCAGCAACGCCACGCTCACGGGAGCAGGCGCGACGTTTCCCTATCCCATCTACTCCAAGTGGTTCTCTGATTACGCGACCGAAACCGGCGTGAAGATCAACTATCAGTCCATCGGCTCGGGCGGTGGGATCCGTCAGGTGCAGGAGCAGACCGTCGACTTCGGTGCGACCGATGCGCCGATGAGCAGCGACGAGATGGGCAAGGCAAAGGGAGGACCGGTCCTCCATTTCCCAACCGTGCTCGGCGCGGATGTAATCACCTATAATCTTCCGGGTTTGACGTCGCGGCTGCGGCTCACCGGGCCAGTACTGGCCGATATCTTCCTTGGCAGAGTGAAGAAGTGGAACGCGCCGGCAATCGCCGCCCTCAATCCGGGCGTCAACCTTCCCAATACCGACATTCTCGTCGTGCACCGCTCTGACGGGAGCGGCACGACCTACATCTTCACTTCGTATCTGACGGCAGTGAGCCCGGCGTGGAAAGCGGGTCCAGGAGCCGGAAAGGAAGTCGCATGGCCGGTCGGCCTCGGCGGCAAGGGGAACGAAGGAGTGGCGGGCCAGGTGAAGCAGACGCCGGGTTCGATCGGCTACGTGGAGCTGGCGTATGCAAAGCAGAACGGACTGGCGTACGCGTTGATGCAGAATGCTGCAGGACAATTCGTCGACCCAACGCTCGAGTCGATAACTGCTGCTGCCGGCGCGATTGCGGATACCCTTACGGACAACAGCGACTATCGCGTGTCGATCATCAATCCGAATGGAGCGAATGCCTATCCGATCGCATCGATGACATGGCTGCTGGTCTATCAGAATCAGACTGACGCTGCCAAGGGACGTGCGCTCGTCGACTTCCTGCGCTGGGCCTACGAGAAGGGGCAGCCCGCGGCTTCAGCCCTCGATTACGCTCCGCTGCCCGATAAGATGCGCGCAAAGCTCATAACGCGGCTCTCCTCGATCAAGCTTCCAGCGGGCGCGTGACGGGCGGTTCGAGCGCACTCGCTGCCGGAGCTGCCGGGGGCCTGAGCGAGGTTCCACCTGGCCGCCCGCCGGAGTCGCGGCTCGCGAATGCGCTCGCGGCTTCGCACATCGGAGACCGGGCGTACACGGTCGTCACAACCGGCTTCGCGGCATTCGTGCCCCTGCTCCTGATACTGATTGGCGTCGCGATAATTGTGGCGGCGTGGCCGGCTATCCGCACGTTCGGTTTCGGCTTCATTACGTCGAGCGAATGGAACGTTCCAGCGGGAAAGTTCGGCGCGGCGCCGGCATTGTTCGGTACGATCGTTTCGTCGATCATCGCGCTGGTTCTCGCAACTCCGTTCGCGCTCGGCTCCGCGATCTTTCTGTCGGAATTTGCGCCAAACTGGCTCAAGCAGCCGGTGGGGTTTCTCGTCGATCTTCTTGCCGCGATTCCGAGCGTAGTCTACGGCTTGTGGGGAATATTTGTTCTGGTTCCTCTGCTGCGTGAGTACGTCATGCCGTTCTTCCGCGACACGCTGCACCTCGGTAGCACTCCTTTTTTCAGCGGGCCGGCATACGGGCCAAGCATGCTTGCGGCGGGCGTGCTGCTCGCCGTGATGATCCTTCCCTACATCTCCGCGGTCTCGCGTGAAGTTCTTCGAGCGGTTCCACGCGCGCAGCGGGAAGCGGCGCTCGCTCTCGGCGCAACAAAGTGGGAGATGATTCGTGATGCGGTTGTCCCCGCAGCGAAATCGGGCATCGTCGGAGGAATCATTCTCGGGCTCGGCCGAGCGCTGGGCGAGACCATGGCGGTAACGATGGTAATCGGCAACCGTCCGGAGATCGCCGCGTCGCTGCTTGCTCCGGGCTACAGCATGGCATCGCTCATTGCCAATGAGTTCAGCGAAGCGACCAACGAGATGCACGTCGCCGCGCTGATGGCGGTTGGCGCCCTGCTTTTTCTGATCACGATAATCGTCAACGCGATCGCGCGCTGGCTGGTGTGGAGCGTTTCGATGAAGGGCGAGAAGTGAAGAAGAGCGCAGGATTCTTCTCCACCGAGTCGAATCGAAAGCGGCGGGCTGCAGCCAACGGCGTGATGGTAACGCTCACCTACGTTGCCGCCGCAGTTGCCACGCTTCCTCTCATCTTCATCCTGTTTCACCTGATCAAGCTCGGCGCTACATCGATCAATCCCGACTTCTTCATTCGCATGCCCCAGCCGGTTGGAGAAGCAGGCGGCGGCATGGCGAACGCAATTGTCGGGACGCTCATTCTCATTTCGATCGCCGCGGCGATGGGGCTTCCAATCGGCATCGGGGCCGGGCTTTATCTCGCAGATCGCAAAGGCTCGAGGCTCGCGAACATCGTACGGTTCCTCTCTGACGTGATGAACGGATTGCCGTCGATTGTGATGGGAATTTTTGCGTGGGAATTTCTCGTTCGACCCATCGGTCATTTTTCCGCACTTGCCGGCGGAGTCGCCCTCGGAGCGATGATGATCCCGCTCGTCACGCGGACGACTGAAGAGATGATCGCGACAGTGCCCAACACATTGCGCGAAGCAGCGCTCGCGCTCGGCTACCAGAGATGGCGCACCTCACTCGGAGTGGTTCTCCGAACCGCGATGCCCGGAATCGTGACCGGCGCGCTCGTTGCGGTTGCGCGAGTTGCGGGCGAGACGGCACCTCTCCTATTCACGGCCTTCGGGAACCATTTCTGGTCTACATCGCTCGACAAGCCGATTGCCGCATTGCCTCTTCAGATTTTCACATATGCGATCAGCCCGTACGACGAATGGCATTCGCTGGCATGGGCGGGAGCGCTCGTGCTCATAGGCATGGTCCTCGTAATAAGCGTCGCCGCCCGCTACGTGACACGCTCACGTTACGGAGTGGCGGCTGACTGAGATGACGAGCAGCGGCAGCGTACAGCCGCGCGTCACCGCGGTCGAGCCTTTGAGCAGGGGCGCCTCCGAGCCTAAACCCCTTCCGTTGGAACCGGAGCAGGCCGATCGCGGCCTCGCGCTGCGCCCGGTCGTCGGTGCCGACCTTCATGGCGATACTCGATCGGTGGAGGAGACTCGACCGTGCCTCGTCGCAGAGGATCTGAACGCCTACTTCGGCGAGCTCAGGGCCGTGAAGGATGTGAGTCTTGCTTTGAACGACCGGTCTGTCACTGCCATCATCGGTCCCTCGGGCTGCGGAAAGTCTACTCTCCTGCGATGCTTCAACCGATTGCACGAGACGGTTCCCAGCGCGCGCGTGACCGGCAGCGTGACGCTGGACGGGCAGCCCGTCTACGGCGAGGGAACGAGCGCGATCGCTGTTCGCCGGCGAATTGGAATGGTCTTTCAGCGGCCCACTCCGTTCCCCACGATGTCAATTCGCGGGAATGTCGCCGCCGGCCTTAGCGTGAGAGAGGGAGGAATGCCGCCGAGGCGGGAGGTCGACGAGATCGTCGAAGACGCTCTGCGGCGCGCCGCGTTGTGGGAGGAGGTAAAGGACCAGCTCCGAACAAGCGCAGTCGCGTTGTCCGGAGGACAGCAGCAGCGACTCTGCATCGCTCGCGCGCTGGCGACGAAGCCAGTGGTTTTGCTGCTCGACGAGCCTACCGCCTCGCTCGACCCCGCAAGCACTCAAAAGGTCGAGGAGCTGGTCTATGAGCTTCGATCGTCGATCACCATCGGGATCGTGACGCACAACATGCAGCAGGCGGCTCGCGTCTCCGATCGTACGGCATTCATGCTGATGGGTGACCTTGTCGAGATAGCGCCGACCAGCACACTGTTCACCGCGCCGACCGACCAGCGCACCGAAGCATACATCACCGGGCGGTTCGGATGACCGCAGTCGCCGAGAGCCAGGCAAACGTCGCGGCTCCGTCCGAGGGGTCCATTGAGTCGCGCGACTTCTCGTTTTACTACGGCACCAAGCAGGCGCTTTTGGACGTGTCTCTTACCGTCCAGCCACACTCCGTGACGGCTTTGATCGGACCTTCCGGCTGCGGCAAATCGACGTTTCTGCGCGCGATCAATCGCATGGGCGAGCTCATAGAAGGAACGCGTCACACGGGTGCGATGCTTCTCGACGGTGAGGACATCTATGCTCCCGGCACCGACGTCGTGGCGCTGCGGCAGCGAATCGGAATGGTATTTCAGCGATGGAATCCCTTCCCGAAGTCGATCTACGACAACGTGATCTACGGCCCGCGCATCAACGGAGTGCGTGGACGCGCAGAGCTCGACCGAATCGCGGAAGACTCGCTCAGGCGAGCTGGCCTGTGGGAGGAAGTAAAGGACAGGCTGCGGAAGAGCGCCCTTGCCCTTTCGGGTGGGCAGCAGCAACGCCTCTGCATCGCCCGCGCGCTCGCGAACCAGCCCGAGGTGCTTCTGCTCGACGAGCCGGCCAGCGCCCTCGACCCGGCCGCAACGCAGAAAATCGAGCAGCTACTCTACGAGCTGAAGTCCGATATTACGATCATCATCGTCACGCACAATCTGCAGCAGGCCGCCCGCATCTCGGATCGGACCGCGTTCTTCTACCTCGGCCGCCTCGTCGAAGCAGACACCACCGAGCGAATTTTCACCCGCCCTGCGCAGACAGAAACCGAAGCATATATCACCGGGAGATTTGGATGACGTCACCAGGCATAGTTCGGCCGTTCCGTCATTTTCACGACGAGCTGACGAAGCTCAAGGAGCGGCTGCTGTTCATGTCGCGCCGCGCGGAGGACACGATCGACCTCGCGGTGGACGCATTGATCACCCGCGACCCGGGCAAGGCGCAGGCGGTGATCGAGAGCGACGTCGAGCTGAACAGGCTCGAGGTGGAGCTCGAGCAACGGGGAATCGAGCTGCTCGCGCTGCAGCAGCCGATGGCAACCGACCTGAGATTCATCATTGGAGCGATAAAAGTCTCCAACGACCTCGAGCGGGTCGGCGACCACGCCGTCAACATCGCCGAGTCGTGCCTGAAGCTCATGGAGCAGGACGAGCATCCGCCGATGGTGCCGGAGATTCCGGACATGGCGAGGCGCGCGCGAAAAATGCTGGGCGACGCGCTCGACGCATTCATAAGATCCGATGGCGCCCTGGGGCGCGCAGTTTGTGCGGCCGATGACGAAGTCGACGCGCTGCATGATTCAGTTTTCCGGATCATGCTCACCCACATGATGGAAGACCACCGGACGATCACGCCGTCGCTGGAGCTGCTACTCGTGAGTCGTAATCTTGAACGGGTTGCCGATCTGGCTACCAACATCGGAGAAGATGCGGTTTATCTCGCGGAGGGAAAGCTGATCAAGCATCACTCCGAAGACGTGCCCTAGCGGTGTTTCGCGAGACTAGTTCGCGGCGTTGATCCTGTAGCCAAAGCCGCGGACAGTCTCGATCATGTCACCCGCGGCGCCGAGCTTCGATCTCAGTCGCTGAACGTGCATGTCGACGGTTCGGGTTTGAATGTCAGGCGCGGCCTCCCAGACGGTCTGCAACAGATGTGAGCGACCCTGGACTCGGCCGCGTCGCTCAGCCAGCAGCAACAGGAGCTTGTACTCGGTTGGAGTCAGCTCGACTGCACGATCGTCGACGCTCACCCGATGCGAGTCACGGTCGATGAGGAGCGCGCCGATGCGCAGAGTCTCCGTTGACTGCGGGCCGCCGGCCGCGACACGCCGCAGAATCGCCGCAACCCGCAGCACCAGCTCCTGCGGGCTGAAAGGCTTCATGAGGTAGTCGTCGGCGCCGAGGGACAGACCTCTGATGCGATCGGGTTCTTCCCTTCGGGCCGTGAGCAGGAGAACGGCCACGTTTTTTGTCGTCTCGTCGGCGCGTAGCGCCTCGAGGACCTCGAACCCGGACATGTCCGGGAGCATCAGGTCGAGCACCACGAGCGCGGGCCGCTCTCGACCGGCCTTCTCGAGCGCTGCGGCACCGTTCGAGGCTGTCGAAACTCCGTAGCCCGCTTTCGCGAGATGATATGCAACCAGCGCGACGATGTCGGCTTCGTCGTCCACCACCAGCACGCGCTGCTCGGGACTTCCGTTCCCCGTCATGGACTGAAACCTCGTCGCCAGGCCACCGGAGCGTCAACGGAAGAACTGTCACAGTATCGTGACGAAACCGATTCACGCCCTCCAGCGCGTTTCGGGCAGTTCAACCGAGCCCACAGAGGCCTTGACAGACGCTAAGCCGGAAGCTTCACGATCTTCCCCATGAACATGATCGTGCCGGAAAAGCGCTCCCTGATGACAAACAGAAACGGACGGTCCACACGGATCGCCGAAGGTGCCGAGGTGAGGCCGACTCCTACGCTCGTTGCTGCTGCTGCCTCCGTGCCTTCCTCATTGACGTCGACAAAAGTCTTCTGAATGACTTTCGTGATGACGAGCTCCCGCCCGCGAGGCGACATCGGTGTGAAGTCCGCGTTATCGAAGGCGATCCCCATCCCCAGCGCGCGCAGATCAGAATTCAGGACACGTTTCCACTCGAGCTTGAACCGCGGAAAATAGAACTCCGACTGGTGCTCGCTGAACGATTCCTCGAGCGATTTCCAGGTCTCCCCCGTCAGCGACTCGGCCAGCGTGTTGACGCTCACGTCCTGATTGGGCAGCACGACCGTCATGGCGTAAGCCGAATTGCCGTAAAGCAGGTCGACCGCGGTGTAGGTCGAAGTGCGAGCGACTCTGAGCGGCACCGACTGGTGCATCAGCGGCACATTGGCCGTGCTTCCATCGAGCGCAAAGAAAGGAGCCTGAGCAGTCTTCGATTTGTCGAACTGCTTCTGCCACGATCCCTTGAAGTAGATGGCGTTGATCAGAAACATCACCTCGGCGTCATCGATGTCGTCGAGGATCTCCGGAATCTTGTTGTTCGTGCTCGCGTTGACCCACGAGTTGATCGTGGTGAGCGCCGACGGGCTGGTGAAGTCGAGACCCTTCACTTCGGCGTCGAAGAACGACTTGCTCTCGGCGAGAAACGGCTCGTTGAACGGGAACGTCTGCTCGTACCAAATGGAGTTGGCGATTCGGAAATCGG
Organism: Gemmatimonadaceae bacterium; assembly: GCA_035633115.1. Taxonomy (NCBI): domain Bacteria; kingdom Pseudomonadati; phylum Gemmatimonadota; class Gemmatimonadia; order Gemmatimonadales; family Gemmatimonadaceae; species Gemmatimonadaceae bacterium. The sequence continues at coordinate 77,615 of DASQFN010000011.1, forward strand.
TGGACTTGTCGAGCCCGCGGAGCAGAGCGATCAGGGATTTGTACCCTTCGTTGATTTCCTGCCGGCTTGCGTCTCCCAGGCGGAGAGTGCTGCGCATTGCATCGTAAGTCGAACCTGCCGCGCCGTTGGCTGTCATTCCGAGCGCCATCGAGGCGCTCAACGGCGATATGAAGACGTTGCTCCCACGTTGAGCCGTGTTGACCTGGCGGAGCAGGTCGAACGCAAAGGCATTGCTGCCGCCGATCAGCTTCTGCTCGGCTACGGTGAGAGGCCGGGGAAGTGACGTTATCGTTTCGCCAGGACCACTCGGGTCGGAGCAGGCGAGAGCCGTGAGTGCCACCGGAACCATTAGCCTGCACACACGAGTCAGGGTCATGTTTGCACACCTCCGTTAAGGGATTCTCACTCCTCTCCAAAATACCCCGTTGCGCGTTTGCCGTTACCCGTACCCGTACCCGTACCCGTTTACCGGTTACCCGCACCCGCACCCGCACCCGCACCCGTTACCCGCCGCCCGCGCTGACCCGTTGTTCGCCGCCTGGAACGGTTCGCTCGCCTTTCACCGGTGGTCTTGAGGGTCGCCCTCGCTCTACTGTTCGCCGCACTGGCCCTTAGGCGGGCACCACAAAGCAGGAGACAACAATACGTGTCAGGGGCGAAACTTCGATGCGGAATAACACGGTGAGCTGGCAATTCCGCTCGCGAAAGACCGCAACCCTGACGGCGTTCGCGACTGTTGCCTTGGCCAGTATCCCTCTGGCGAGCTGCTTTTCCGAGAAGACGGCTACCGGCCCGCTGCCGCTAACCGGCGAATGCACCATTCCGACCTCCGCAGCAGGCACGGTGATCATCCTGATCAGGAACTTCACCTTCATTCCCGACCAGGTAACCGTCAAGCGTGGGACCAAAGTGAGCTGGGTCAATTGCGAAACTGCCGGCTCCGACTCGCACACGTCAACGTCCGACACGGGAATCTGGGATTCACCGTCGATTCAGGTGGGAGCCGCCTGGACTCGCACGTTCGATGACGCGCCCGGAACCGACTTCAACTATCACTGCGTTCCACACGCATTCATGAAAGGGACCGTCAATGTCGAGTAGACCGAGGTCCCTTCGGTTTCTTAACCGCTCCAGAGGAGGATCGATGATACACTCGAAATTGTTTGCCATGTCAGTCATGGCGTTTGCGTTTGTCGCCGCGTGCGACACGGACGATGACAACGGGACGGGTCCGACAGCCCAAACGTTCACCGCGTCACTCACCGGCGCGAAAGAACGGCCGACTCCACGGACGACTCCTGCCAACGGTAGTGCGACGTTTACCCTTTCGGCGGACGGGAACACGCTGACCTGGAACGTCACGATGACTGGCGCGAACAACGTTTTCGCCTCCCACATCCACGTTGGCGGGCTCGAGTGCGATTGTCCGGTTGCCTTCGGCATCTTCTCCGGTACTGCCGTCAGCAACCCGGCGATAAGCGGTTCTGTGACGCGGGCAACATACTCCTCGCCCCTCGGCATATCGTTCGATGCGCTGATCTCGCTGATGCGGAGTGGTGACACCTACGTCAACGTACACACCAATGACGGTGTCGCTCCGACCAATACGGGGCCTGGCGACTTCCCGGGTGGCGAGCTTCGCGGGCAGATTTCACTAGTACCGTAGTCAGGCCAGACACCGCGCGGCGGAGGAACGCCGTGCAGTGCCGTCACCGCGCGACTTGCTCTGACCTGGGCTCGGTGGGAAGGCCAACATCGAGCCATGCGCGCCAGCCGCCGACGAGCGCGCGTGCTTTCGTCCAACCTGCCTTTCGAAGCTGGAGCGCCGCACGGGCGCTCGTGGCTTCGTCGTGTCACGCACAATAGATCACCAGCGTAGCATGCTTTGAGAGGCGCTGCTCCGTCGCGTCGCGCACCGGATCGTCCGGTCGCAACCGAACCGCGCCGCGCGCAATGAGAGGATCACCATCGTAGTTGCGGCTCGCGCGAGCGTCCACGATCACCACCTCCTCCCCTTTTGCTTCCAGCGCCCTCAGCTCCTCAATCGTGATTCGATCATCCACCGTCTGGGTGGCTGATGCGGCGCGGCTGAGCGGCAGTAGCACCTCCGGCTGAGCGATCTCGGGCTCGCCGACTGCAGAACTGATCCCGCGACCAGCCGGCGTCCTGGCGCGAAGAAAAAATGCGGTAGCGCTCCCGTGCACCACCACCGAGAGGAGCACGACGACGGAAGTGAGCACGAATATCCGTTCGCCGCCCGCTACTCCCGCGAACACGGGCAACAGGGCGAGAAGAAGCGAGCTCAACCCACGCGGCCCGAACGCGGCGACCAGCCGCCGATCGCGATCGCTCAATTTGACGCCGCCAAGAACCGGGTAGAGCACAATAGGCCGTACGGTCAATGCGATCACCGCGAACAGAACAGTGCGCCAATCGAGTATCGTGAGGCCGAGCCAGATCAGCGACATTCCCAGCGCCACGAAGGTGAGGAGGAGCAGCATCTCCGCGGTCGCTTCGCCGTACTCCAGGAAGCAATCGCAAAGCTCGATATCCCTCGACGCCACGACGAGCCCGGCTACGAACGCCGCGACGAAGCCGCTTCCTCCCACAGCTTCCGCGAACGCGAAGCTCGTGAATGCGAGACCAAGCGCGTAGAGAGATTCGTAATCGCGCCTTACTCCCGTGCGCGACCGGACAAAGGCGAGTCCGGAAATTCCAGCCCAGCCAACGAGAGCGCCGAGGCCGGGACCGAGGACGAAGAGTCCAAGGATGCTGCGCCCGATCTCCGTTCCGCTTGCCGCACTCGCGGCGAGAACCTCGCCCCGCGCGGGCAGCAGCAGCATCGAGAGAATGACGATCGGAAGCAGCACGACGTCGTTCATCCCCGTCTCGAGACGTAGCGCCGTCCGCGGCCCCTCCGGGAGTGCCTTCGACCTCAGCACGGTGCGGAGGAGAACCGGATCGGTTGATGCGAGAGCGGCGCCGAGTATCGCGGCGGCCGGTCCAGGCAAGTCGAGCAGCGCCCACGCGGCGAGAGCAGTGAGGATCGCCGGTGCGACCGTACCCGGTCCGAGCAGCCGCCACAACATGAAGCGCCGCTTGCGCAGCTGCTTCGTATCGATCGTGACTGCGTCGCTGAAGAGCAGCAGCGCGAGTCCGAGCATGGCAAGCGCGTGAAGCGCGGGAGAATGGAAGCCGACATCGGTAATTCCGAATCCCCACGGACCGAGCGCGACGCCAAGGACGAGGAAGATCGGAACGAGGGGAAGGCCGGTGCGTTCGATCGCCCCAGAAAGAAGCGAAGCGACGACGATGACCATGCCGATAAGCGCGACAGTAGTGACGAAGCTTTCCATTCCGTGAAGGAAGAAAGCTGCGAGTCGCCGTGCACGCCAGACGTCATATTTAGTGGCAACTGGCCCGGAGTGTCTCCGCCCAGGAAGCGCCCGGTCCGCGCGCAGCCCTGCGGTGGAATATCCGATTCAAACCATCCTGAAGGCTTGCTTGTCGGACCCAGTACAAGAATCCACCACCACCGAGGTCCGTCAATGATGCTACAAGTGCTGGCTGTAGTTCTCGGGGCTTTCACAAGCAGCCCGACGCCCGCCCCGTCGCAGATTACGTCCCAGGGCTCCAATCAGGTATTCAACGGCCCGGTAGCTGCCGGCGCGTGGTTCCGCGTCCGGAACCTGAGGGGCGCGATAGAAGTGCGCCACACGTCGGGCAGAAATGTCGTCGTGTCGGCGACGCGAGGGTTCGATGCCGGGTCTGATGCCGACGTCAGATTCGATGTCCGCCGCGACGGCGCGAATGTCACCGTGTGCGCCATCTGGCCCCGCACGACCCGCTGCGACGCGAGGGGCTACGAATCCGATTCCGACTCGCGAGACTGGAGAGAGCGCCGTGCGGGGAAAGTGGATTTCGTTGTCGAGCTGCCAAGGGGTATCAACCTGCTTGCGGCTACCGGCAATGGAACGGTAGAGGTGCGGAACACAGGCGCAGAGGTCAAGGCGAGCTCGGGGAACGGGGAAGTCACCGTCATAGGAGCAACCGGCCGGGTAAGCGCTTCGTCGGGAAACGGTGACCTGGAAGTCGAGCGCGCAGGCGGTGAAGTCGAAGCGAGTACCGGCAACGGCGACATCACGGTTTCGACGTCGCTTGGTCCCGTTTCGGCGAGCTCGGGCAACGGCAGCATCGACGTCGCTATGGCGTCGTTGAGAAGCGCGGACGACATGGAGTTCAGCACTGGAAACGGTTCGATCGAGTTGAAAGTTCCGTCCAATTTCTCAGCGGTCGTCGAGGCGAACGTCGCGTACAGGAACTTCGAGACCGATTTCCCGATGCAGATGGGTGACCGATGGAGCTCGCGTCGCGTCGAGGGGAAGATCGGGAACGGCGGCAGGCGCATCAAATTCTCGACAGGCAACGGTCACGTCAGGATTCGAAAGAACGGATAATCGCGCAACCCGGACCGATCACCGGTCTTTCGCGATCGACCGCAGATGCGAGCCATAGCTTGACCGCGCGCGCGGGCCACCGTAGTGTGGCCCGCCATGACTGTCCCCACAGGGGCCACGCAGGAAATCGAAGGACTAAAGCGAGCTGATTCGAGCGCCGCGCGCGGCCACCTCGGAAGTCTGCTCGCTCTCCTCGCCTTCCTCTCTCTTCTTTTCGCGCCTCTCGGCGGACTGAGCCCCGAGGCTCACCGCCTCGCGGCCATCATGGCCGCCGTGGTGATTCTCTGGATTACCGAGGCACTGCCGATGCCGGTGACGGCGCTCATCGGATCCGCCGCCTGCATCGTGATGCGCGTCGCTCCGGCGCGTGACGTGTTCGCGCCGTTCGCCGACCCGTTGATGTTCCTCTTCATCGGCTCGTTCATGCTCGCCAAGGCGATCATGCTGCATGGGCTCGACCGCCGTGTGGCGTACGCCGTGCTCTCTCTTCGCATCGTTGGCGCGAGCCCGATGCGGATTCTCTTTGCGTTCGGCGCGGTCACCGCGGCGATCTCGGCGTGGATCTCGAATACGGCCACGACGGCCATGATGTACGCCATCGGGATGGCCATTCTCACTTTCATGGCCGACTCGGCCAAACGCAACGGTCGGAGTCTCGACCCGCGTTACGCGACCGCCCTGATGTTGATGACCGCGTTCGCCGCATCCGTAGGCGGGTTGGCGACTCCAATCGGGACTCCGCCTAACGTCATCGGTCTCGGATTCATTCGTCAGCTCACCGGCGCCGAGCTCCCATTCTTCAAGTGGATGCTGATCGGCGTTCCGACGGTGATTGTATTGCTTCTGACGGTGTTCTTCATTTTTCGCCGCGCGGCAGCGGGCATGCACGCGGGAGTCGGGGAAAGTGCCAGGATGCTCGAGCGCGAGCACGAGCGCCGCGGCGCCTGGTCCGCTGGTGAGAAATCCACGGTGCTCGCGTTTTGTGTGACCGTTTTTCTCTGGGTGCTGCCGGGAGTGCTCGCGCTCGTGTACGGCGAGACCAGTCCGCAGTACCAGGCGCTCACCGCGCGGATTCCGGAAGGTGTCGCGGCGCTGATCGGCGCGTGCCTGCTTTTCATTTTGCCCGGCAACCAGCAGGGCAAGGCGATCACCTGGCGCGAAGCCGCGAAGATCGACTGGGGAATAGTTCTCCTCTACGGCGGTGGATTCGCGCTCGGAGTTCTCTCCTTCAAGACCGGCCTCGCCGAGACTCTCGGGAAAAACCTGCTTGGCTATCTCCCGTCGAGCGGCGGAACCGGCCTGCTCATCGCGTCGACAATCCTCGCGGTGATCTTGTCGGAGGTCACGTCGAACACCGCTTCAGCGAACATGATCGTGCCTGTCGTGATCTCGATCGCACGTGCGGCCGGAGTGGATCCAGTGGAGCCCGCTCTGGGAGCCACGATGGGCGCGAGCCTTGGCTTCATGCTCCCGGTGTCGACACCCTGTAACGCCATCGTGTACGGCTCCGGGTACATCCCGCTCAAGCAGATGATGCGCTACGGTATCGTCGTCGACGTCGTGGGAGTGATCGTGATCGTCACGATGATCAAGCTGCTGCTGCCGCTCGTGCGCTGAGCAGAGATTGCTGCCCGGGTGTTCGGCGCCCGGACAGCCAAAATTTCAGGCGGTGGGGACGGCCGACTCGGCTGGGGTCGTTTCGACGGTTACGGTCTCCGGCGGGCGCACAGGCTTACGCCACACGGGCCTCTGGTGCACGGGGCGAGCCTGAATCGCCAGGAGCTCCGCGTAATAGGCGATAATCCGACTCTGCACTGACTGCTTCGTATCCTTCGGCGACGCTGCAAAGGGAGCGTGGCGCGTTGTCTTTCCGGTGTCGACGCGGAACCACCACCATGGAGGCATACCTTCGTGTAACGGCGCTTCAACCGAGCAGTAGAATGTCAGTCCCTGATCCACAAATTCGAATTCCTTCGTCACTTTGCCCCTTGAACGTATGATTCAATCTAACTCATGACTCCGGGGATTACCCCTGATTCGCGTATCCTCGAGTCGGCGGATCTCATAATCGTCGTAACGCTTGCGGACTGATTCCGGCACGCCGAGGGCATAACCGACCATTTCGCCCGCCGCCTGGAGCACACTGCACAGGACGAGGACCGCGGCAGCGCCGGATGGCGGCCGCTCCCGACGAATCGCCCTAGAAATGCCGTCGCGGTGTCGCACCAGCAGCACCGCGGGAATGAGGGGTGAAGCGAGAGCGTATCCGAGGCGCCGAAAAGCGGACCAGCGTGCGCTGCGGGTGCCCGCAATTACACGGCCCGCAAGGAAGCGCTGGTGAAGCAACGGTGCAAGAAATGAAATATTTGCGTGCTCGATTCGCGCCGCTGGCTCAAATCGGACGCGCTCCCCAGCCCTCCGGAGCTCCGCCATCATGTCCTCGCCCTCCGAAAGCGCCTGCTCGAGCCGATCGCCGAGGTTTAGCAGAAACGTGAGTCGATAGGACACGTTGAGGATTGGCGCGCTATGAAGCTCTTCAGCGGGCTTGCCATCGGTCCACGATGCGTAGCCCGCAAGGAATCCGGCCCAGCTAACGGCGCCATCGGGATTCGCGTTCGCGAACGACGGAACGACGACTCCCCAGCCTGCCTCGTGCGCTTCGGTGAGAGCCTCGATCATTCCCGAACACGGGTAGGAGTGAGTCTCTCCAATGAACACCAATGGCGCGGTCGCGGCGCGAACGCCCGAGGCCCGCGCGGCTCCAAGCGGAATGGACGAGTCCACGTCTACGATTCGCACGCTGGCGAAATCGGTGAGGCGTTCCGCTCCGATCGTCTTCGATTGCGAGGCCGGCATTACCAGCACAATCTCCAGCTGCCGTCTCGTCGTCAGATCATTGAGTCGATTGATCACGGGAAGAATCGTGTTCCACGTATCAGTGGCGAGAACGACAGACATTGCTGGCATGCCGGTAGACGGCAAAGCCGCAGCGCTCATGCGCGGGGGCGCAGAGACACGGTGAAACGTGAGCCGGGCCGCCAGTGAAACCCGCTGAACTCGGCCGGCTCCGCGTTATGCACCTCGAGCTCGTATCCAGCCGCCAGCTCGACGGCCAGGTTGCGGCCGATCGCACGCGAGAGATGCGCGCCTGGGCAAATGCGAGGAGACAGCCCGAACGGGGAGTACTGAGTCCGCCTCGCAGGGACAAGAAAGCGATCCGGGTCGAAGTTATCGGGACTGTCGAACATCTCGCTGCTGCGGTGACTCTCCTGCACACAGATTCGAACATACCAGCCCGCGGGAATCTGTAGCCCGTCCCATCGTATTGGCCGTTTGACGCGGCGGAGCAGAAATTCGCTCTGATGCAGCCGGAGAGTCTCGCGCACGAGTCGATCGGCGAGTCCCCCTGGCGCCAGTGCCTGAGCGCGATCGAATTCAATTTCATTCGCCAGCCGCGCCAGACTCGCCGGGTTCTCTCCCAGCTTCACGAGGAGCCAGGATAGAAAGCCTATCACGTCGAGGCGAGCCGTGTGGAGCGTGTACACGAAGTTCGCCATCAGCTCGTCGTCGGAGAGCGCGTCCGGATGAAGACGGCAAAGCTCCGAGAGAAAAGATTGTCGATCCGCGAGCGAATCCTCGTCACGTGAGAGAGTCCGAGTACGAAGCTCGCCAATGATGTCGAACAATGCCGCGGCGGCGCGGCGCCGACCAGTTCGCGCGAGATGACGGTAGTCCGCGACCCGATAATGCTCCTCGAGGCGGTCGAGATCGGGTCCAGGCGAAATGCCGAAGAAGCAGCGCATCAGATCGTTGAGGACCATCCGGTCGATCGCCGGCAGCGGATCCGCCTTGCCGTCATTGGCGGCAAGACACAGGAGCATGGATTTGGCTTCCGTTGCCAGCACCTGCTCGCACGAGTCAACAACCGCGGGCGTCAGGGCCGATCGCAGGACGGCCGCTACATCGCGATGCCGGCCGCCGTCGAGGTACCTCACGAAGCCACCGGGCACGAGGCCGTTGAAAGGCGCCGCGGGGACGACCAGGCTCTCATCGTTGGCGGCCAGAAAATTCGCCGCGCGCTCGAGTCCAACGATTCCGACAGCCGGATGGATGAAATGTCGGAATTTGAAAACTGGTCCGTGCCGAGCAGCCTGCTTCAGATAGAATTGAGGATCGTGCCATGGCGAGATCGGCATCACGGCCAGCGAACCCGCCGGTAGCCCGGCCTTACGGCCGTGCGCGGCTCGCGCCTGCCACCGTTCCAGAGCAAGCACCACCAGCGCCGCAGCCGCAGCGGCTCTCAGCGCAATTGGGTCGGAGAGCGCGATGATGACAACGGCGACAACGTAGAGCGCGAGCGTTGCAGTCATGACGGTCTGAATCCGCGGAAAAGCCTGAAATCTCCGCCGGACTCCCGGGTGAATCGCGAGGCGAGCGAGCGGCAGGGCAATCACTCCAACCAGCGCGATCTCGACGGTGCGCTCGACGCCCGTCGCCAACAAGGGGTCCATGATAGCCATCGGGGGATTACGCCGAATATAGGTTTGCGGCAGCGATTTGCATTCAATGGCTTTTTCGCGGCTCGAGGTGTTGTAAGACCTCCTCTTGATCGTCCTTCAATCAGCAGAGGGTCGCCAAGGGCCCCACGGATAAAGACCAGAGCGATGCCAATGTCGAATTTTTTTGCAGCGATGCTCGAGCGCCTCCGTTCGTTGCCGGTGGTTAGTGACGCCGGGGGGCGGGTGCCGCATTACCCCTCGGACGAGGAGCGGCGGATCATAGCCACGCTCCAGGGACAAGGTATCCAGCGAGAGCTTGCGACTCGCTCCGCGGCGGCTGTCGAGCACGATGAAAGGCAGGAGCTGGAGTACTGGCGACTCTGGAGATTGATCCGCCCCGCAGATACCGGAGCGATTCCTCCAAAAGCACTGGATCCCTCCGTACCGGAGCACGTCACTCTGGCGCTTACCGTTGTGGGCGAGTATGACGCTGCCCGCGAAGAGCCAGGCGCATTCGCGGACTGTCTTTATCGCCCGGTGTCAGAGCTGCCCTATCCGCCGGCTGCGATTCGCCGGTGCTGTGAATTTCTCATCGGCATCGCCGACACCGAGACAGCGTCGTCCGACGAAGATCACGAACTGCTCGCCAAAGAGCGTGAGGCGCTCGGTCTCGCGCTTTTCTCGCTCGATTACTTTCTCGATCTTCCCGCGAACGAGATTCCGCGCCAGAAGCTGGAAAACCTCGCCTACGGCAGGCGTGAATCCCTGGCTCAGGCACAGTCACCGTTGAAGCCGGGTGCCGGCGATGTGGTCGTCAGGAATGGATCGGGCGCCACGGATTACGTGAGCGAGGTCATTGGAGTGGGCGACAACGACGAGTGGATGGTGCTGACGAGCTCGGGTTCTTCGATGCGGGTCGTGCGCAGCGAGCAGCCGGGCCAGTGGGACGAAGTGCAGGTCATCGCTCCCGCCGCGGCATCGTGGCTGACTCTGACGCCTTCCGGCGGAACGCCGAGCTGGGAGCCGTAGCCGCGCTAGCGCAAATCCTTCCGGTAGGTGACTACGCGATCGACCTCGATGTAGCCGCTCCGCTCGTGCGCCATGTGGCTCACGCGATTGTCGATCAGCGCATCCGATCCCATCTCCTGATATCCCTGGTCTCGAGCCCACGCTTCGGCGGCTTCGAGCAGTGAGCGGCCATGACCGCCAAGGCGCACGTCGGGGTCGACATACCAGGCTTCTATATATCCTACCGGGCTCGTAGTGCAGCCGTCCACGACTGAACGAGTGCCGACCTCGACATAGCCGGCGAGCGAATTGCCATCAGGCCGCTCGAGCACGAACACCGCCGCGTCTGAGCGCGCGAGGGTTGCGCGCATCTCGGCTTCGTCTTCCTCCATAGACGTACCCGGAAACAAGGCTGTGGCCATGCGGCGCCATTCGCTCCAGTCGGACGGTTTGAACTGCCTGATCAACATCGCAAACTGTCCGTTATGTCCTTTCGAGAACGACTGTGTCGGTGTCGCGCGTGCCGACGATGTGCGCGACAATAAACGACGGCAGCAGCCCGAGGAGCGCGACAAACAGCGCATAACGCGGGAAGACAATCGAAGCGACCACAACGACGATCCCCAGTCCCATCATAAGCGCTCCCAGCACGCGATGCGTGCGGTGCCAGGCGGCTCGATCCGTCAGTGTCCGCTTCGTGCGTATACCGACGATCCAGTTCGGCCGCGTCCTCGGCACTATGTTACCGGCGGCGATGAATCCGACGCCGAGGATTGCGGTGAGGATCTGATAAATCCACGGTGGCGACTGCAGCAGGCTCGCGATCAGCGCAATGTGCATGAGAGCAAGGAGCGACGTGATCGCAAAAGTCATCGTTGCATAAGTAGGCGCGAACCGGTCCACAGATTCTGATCCGGTTCCTTCATTCAGCCACCACTCGGGCAGGGGCTTTCGCGGACCACCGACTTTCGAGAGCGCGGTGAGAAGAACCCACACGCCCAACGTGATGGTCGGCAGCAGGAGTGCAGCCGCAATGCGCGGCACACCCTCGCCGCCTGGAAAGCTGATCGGGAAAAGCGGAGACAGGTCCGGATGTCCCAACGCCGGAAGGCGTGAGAAAATCGCTGCCGAGATAGCATATGATCCGATGATCGGGATCGCGGGAGTCCACTTACGCATCGGTTTCTCCTTTCTTTGTCCAGTCGAAGATGTGTTCTACGAGCTCCTGCAACACGGTCGCGTTGAGCTCGTACCGGATGCTGCTCCCGTTGCGCTCGGCTGAGATCAGATCGGCGTCGCGGAGCACAGCCAGGTGGCGCGAGATAGTTGGCCACGCGCTCGGGAATCTTTCGGCGATCTCTCCGGAATTCAGCGGACCATGACGCAAGAGCTTGACGATTTCTCGTCGCGTCGGATCTGCCAGAGCTCTGAAGACGGCGTTAGAACCGGGCACTTCGGCCTCTTTAAGCGGTTATAGGTGAATATAAGCTAATTAGCTAATTAGCGCAATAGCTAAGTAACGGTGGCGTTCGGTCGAACCGGATTCGCGCAAATTATGATCTCTTCTGACCCGGCGTACGGTCAAGAACGTTTGCCGGATGCAGGGACGGGAGTCATCTTGAGTGCTCGCAAGTCCCTCGGGAGACATCCGCGGATGAATGACGACGCGGACATCACGACTCAGCTCGTAGCCTGGCGTGCGGGCGAGCCCTCCGCGCGGGAGAAGCTGTTCCCTCTCGTTTACGACGAGCTGCGCCGCATCGCGCACCGGCAATTGGGGCGCGAGCACGCCGGACACACCCTCGACACGACCTCGCTCGTCCACGAGGCCTACCTCAAGCTCGTCGATCAGACGCGCGCGGAATGGACTGACCGGTCCCATTTTTTTGCCGTCGCTGCGAACGCAATGCGTAGAATCCTGGTGGATTATGCACGCAGCTATCGAACCGACAAGCGCGGTGGCGCGCCGCGGCGCGTAAGTCTCACCGATTCGATGCTCGTCGCGGAGCAGCGCGCTGACACGCTCCTCGCCGTGGACGACGCATTGGTCGAGCTCGCCAGCATCGACGAACGCCTGAGCCGCGTTGTGGAATGTCGTTTTTTTGCCGGCCTCACCGAGGAAGAGACGGCGGAAGTCCTGGGCGTCACCGCTCGTACGGTTCGCCGGGACTGGACCAAAGCGAAAGGGTGGCTCCACAGAACACTCGAGTAGACAGCTTCCTGCATGTCCGCTTTTGGCAGGCATTATCGCGTTCATACGCAAACGTCGCTACGAGTAAATAGGCTCGACCTTGTTCGCGCGAGTGAAGAAAACAATCGCATCTTCGCAGTGTGCGTGTCGCGGTACCGTCGGGGCGGTACGGTACTGTACAGAATGCTCGAATGAGACTATGCTCTGACGCGTTGGCCTCCACTTTGTTCGCCTCGAGCACTTCTCCAGCGACCGTTCGACGGGTGGATGTCGGCGGGCTCGTCCTGGCGAGCGGAGGCTGACATGGCGAGAACGAAACTGGTGGAGCTATGGCGGGAGGTGTTCGAGGCCGCCGACAGCGCGCTCGAGCTGGACCCCGCAGACCGTCAGGCGTTCGTCGACCGATGTCTCGAAGATCATCCCTCGGTCGGCGCGGAGCTGAAGGCTCTCATCGACGCCGCGGCGACTCTGTCCACCTTGGAGACGCCTGCAGCTGTTTTTGCCGCGCCGTTCCTGCAGCCAGCCGTGTTGGACAACGAGTCCGGAGACAACGGCGACAGAAGCAACGCGACGTCGATGTTCGGACCGTACCGCGTCCGCCGCGAGGTCGGATCGGGTGGGATGGGCGCAGTATATCTCGCTGAGCGTTCGGACGACCAGTACCGAAAAGAAGTAGCCCTCAAGGTTCTGCCGCGTTGGAGCGGCGGCGATCGACGTCGCCTTCAGCGGTTTCTCGAGGAGCGGCAGATTCTGGCGACGCTCGACCATCCGGGAATCGCGCGACTGCTCGATGGCGGTGTGACGGCCGATGGGCAACCGTGGTTCGCGATGGAGTACATCGACGGTCAGCCGATAGACAAATACTGCGATGACCTCCGGCTGTCGGTGGAGGAGCGCCTCGAGTTTTTCTGCGAGGCCTGCTCGGCCGTGCAGTACGCGCATCGCAATCTCGTGGTTCACCGCGATCTGAAGCCGTCGAACATTCTCGTCTCAGCTGATGGCCGTGTTGCGTTGCTGGACTTCGGCATCGCCAAGCTTCTCGCGGAAGATTCGAACAGCGCAGACGCGGCAAAGACGATTGGCGACAGACTGATGACGCCACTGTATGCCAGTCCCGAACAGATCCGTGGCGAGCCGGCGTCGACCGCCGCCGACGTCTACGCACTGGGTGTCCTGCTGCATGTACTCCTCACCGGCAGCAGGCCGTATCGTCTTTCAACGTTCGAGAGCTATGAGGTTGCGCGTGCTGTGCTCGAGCAGGAGCCCGAGCGGCCATCGGTCTCAGCCGCGCGCGAAAGCGAACCTGTCGGCGCCCGTGCAGCCGAGCGGTCCGCTGCAGCCCGCGCGCTCTCACGTGGAAGCACATCGGTCAAGCTCGTTCGGCGGCTGCGAGGGGATCTCGACGCGATTGTGCTGAAGGCGATGGCCAAGGACCCGAGCCGGCGTTACGCAACCGTCGAGCAGCTCGAGACCGACGTCCGGCGACATCTGACCGGCTTGCCTGTTCTCGCCCTACCAGAGAGCCGCTCCTATCTCACCCGAAAGTTTATCCGTCGGCATCGCACAGGTGTGGCGATGGCGTCGGCGGCGGCTGTTCTTGTGGTGGGGTTTGCCGCCGTGATGACAGTCCAGCGATCGAGCATTCGTGCACAGGCGGAGCGGATCGCGCTCGAGCGCGACAGGGCGGAGCAGGTAGGCGGGGTTTTTCTGAACATTTTTCGGACCGTGGCTCCCGGTGACCGCGGAATTGAGGCGCGGGACATTCTCGATAGCGCGTCAGCCCGCATCAATCAGCAGATGATTGCTCATCCCGAGCAACGTGCCCGGCTGATGTTCGAGATGGCCGGAGCGTACCACCGGCTCGAGTCACACGACCGCGCTCGCAGTCTCCTCGATACGTCGCTTGCACTTCGCCGCAACCTGCGGCCGAAACCGGATCTCGAGATTGCGGAGACCTTGAATCAGCTGGGGGCGGTGCTCCTCGCGCAGGCGAACATGGTTCGCGCCGAGGAGGCTTACGGTGAGGCGCTTGCTCTGCGCCGGCGTAAGCTGGGAACACGGCATGCCGATGTGGCGCGCACCCTCATCGGGCTGTCTGCAGTGCGCCGCGCGCAACGACGATTCCCGGAGGCGGAACGGCTTTCGCGCGAAGCCGTCGCAATCGATGAGTCGCGCGGTCCGAATGCCCGGGCCGATCTGGCGCGCAGCACGAGCGCGCTGGCCGGCGCAATTGCCGATGCGGGCGATTACCGCGGCGCGGCAGCGCTGTTTCGCCAGGCGCTCGTGCTCGCGCGTGAAACGCACCCCGAGGAGCACCCGGAAGTTGCCGGCACCGTGTTTGATCTCGCGGGTGCGCTCCACGGTGCGGGCGAGCACCGCGCAGCCGATTCGCTCGTTCGCTACGGGCTCGGCCTCAATCGACGTCTGCTCACCGCCAATCTGCTGACCGGCGGAGCGAGCGTGTCGACGTCACGGGTCGCCGACACGTCCGGGAGCGTGAACGAGACGGTGAGACGTGCTTTATCGGAGAGACCGGTTGCGGCCACTGGGCCGCCCGCTGCCGCGGCCGCGAACAGCTCCAGAATCGTTTTTGTCTCCGACAGAGACGGCCCAGATGCTGTCGGCAATCTGGGCAATGAGGAGATATACGTGATGAATGCCGACGGAACGGATCAGCGCCGGTTGACACATAGCAAAGCCACAGACAACCAGCCTGCCTTGTCTCCAGATGGCCGGATGATCGCCTTTACCAGCCAGCGCGCAGGAGGCCTCGACATCTTCGTGATGAATGCGGACGGCACCGAGCAGAGGCAGCTGACCCGTTTCAGCGATCGTGGCCTCGGAGCAAACAACCCGACCTGGTCTCCCGACGGAAAACGCATCGCCTTCCGCACGCGGGTGAAGCAAATCGATATCTACACGATAAACGTGGACGGCACCGGACTGAGGAGAGTTACCAACGACGCAGCTGGCGAGAACACTCCGTCATGGTCACCCGACGGACGACGGATCGCCTTCAGCAGCGGGCTGCGCCAACGCTTCGAGATTCACGTGGTGGACTCCGACGGACGCAACCCACGGCGCCTCACCTTCAACGACGCGATGGACCATCATCCCGAATGGTCTCCGGACGGGCGGCGCATCGCGTTTCACAGCGACCGCGACGGCGATATGGAGATTTACGTCATGAATGCCGACGGCAGTAATCCGGTGCGCCTGACCAGAAATCCTGGCCTGGACGCGCATGCGTCGTGGTCCCCCGACGGCCGGCGCATCGTGTTTCACCGAACCGTTCTCGGACACGGGCAGGTCCACGTCATGAACGCCGACGGCAGTGATGTGAAACGCCTCACGGATTTGTCGCCAGTCGCCTTCAGCGCCTTTCCCAGCTGGGGCCGGGCGCCCCGGTGATGAAGCAACGGTTCGTCATCCTTGTGGCGCTCATCGCGATCGCGCCTCCCACTTCTGCGTGGTCACAACCGGCGATCACTCTAGAGGGCCTCGTTCGCGATGAAGCCGGCGGCATCGCGCGCGCGGAAGTCAGCGCCGTCGACAGTCTCACGAACGAGCGCCGCAATGCCCTGACGAACGATCGCGGGTTCTTCCGCATGCTCGGGATGAGTCCTGGTCGGTACGCCGTCTCAGCGCGAATCATCGGGTACGCCGCCGGCGTGACGCAAATTGTTCATCTGGTGGCTGGGCAGCGCGCGCAATTGAATTTCATCCTCGAGCAGGCAACCAGCACGCTCGAAACCGTGCAGGTGCACGTGCAACGTACCGACGCAGCAGAGATCGAGCGCATGTCCGTGTCGACGGCGCTGAGTGCCGAGGAGATCGAGCGTCTGCCGTTGAATACACGCAACGTGATGGACCTGGCTGCCGTGGCTCCCGGAATCCGTTCGTTTCAGCCGATCGAGGGTCATTCCATTCCGGGAGCCGGAGCATTGCGCGATGAGCGTGCGCTCAATTTCTATCTCGATGGCGTCGAGATGAAGAACTTCAACAGCAGCAACGTCATGGGCACGCCGCAGGTCGGCTCGATACTCCCAATTGACGGGCTGCAGGAATTCCGCGTTCTCCTCAATCCATACGACGCAGAGTATACGCGCGGAGCCGGCTACATCATGAGCGCGGTATCCCACCGCGGAACGAATGAGACTCACGGCTCGGCGTTCGGCTTCTTCCAGAACAAGGACCTGGTCTCCGTCAACGATTTTCAGCGAGGTATTCCGAACTTCGAGAAGCCGGACTTCAATCGGCGACAAGGCGGCTTTAGCCTGCGTGGACCGATTGTCCGCAACCGCCTTTTCTACGCCGCAAGTTATGAGATTTCCGACGCGGCCAACTACGTAGCCGTCGTTCCCGGACAGCCGGCGAGCGATCCGGGATACTGGGACCGCTACGCAGGCGTCTTCAATGCCCCGAGCCGGAATCAGGCGGGTCTTGTGCGCCTCACTTACGCGGCGAATGTTGCCAATGTATTCGAAGCGATAGTGTCGTCACGCTACTTCACGGGTGAGTCACGGTTCGGAGGGACCGTGTCGAGAGAGTCGGCGACCGCCTCGGCGTATGCGGTCAACACTGTGAATCTGCGTCATCGGTGGCTGCCCGCGTCGGGGCTGGCAAACGAGCTCAGTCTCCAGTTCGTCCGTTGGTCAAACGCAAACCGTCGCCTCGTGGCTGGCCCCGAGCTCAGGTATCCGACACTGATCATCGGGCGCGCCAATGAGTTCGGCGCAGTCAACGAAAAACAGTTCCGTGTCATCGATCGTGTCACATACGGTGTCGGCAGCGGGCCCGGGAGCCATCTCCTCAAGGCAGGATTTGAGGTTTCACGCGTCAACCTTGACCAGTTCACGCCGAACAACGGGCCGGGTTCGTTCCGGTTCAGGACCGAAAGCGGAGCCCCGTTCGAGGCGTCGATCGGCGTCGGGTATTTCGATCCCCATTCCGATCGCGATGCCTTCGCTGAGCTCTGGGGTTGGGTCGCCGGCGTTTACTTCAACGATGAATGGGCTGTCACATCGCGTCTCGTTTTGAACCTCGGCGTCCGCTACGACGCCGACATCAACACCATGAACAACGACTTCACGGTTCCGTGGGCGAGCGACACGGCGATCAACTCGCGGCCCGAGCTTCGTGGTCTACTCAACCGCAGCGACCGCAAAGACGATCTGAACAATTTTTCGCCGCGGGTCTCATTTTCGTGGGATGTTACAGGAAGTCGACGCGCATTCATTCGAGGCGGCTTCGGCATCATGTACGACCGCGTGCCGGGTTTCGTGCCGTTCAATGAGCGGCGCACGGCTACATGGCGGACGTACACCTTTACGAATCCGGGGACGCTGGATCCGGAAGAGCTTCGGAATCGAGTCATTGCCGGCGCGGGAGGCACTGTTCGTCCCTCCATCACTCTCCTGCCGCAGCGAATGGATGTCCCGGAGAACAGGCAATGGTCGCTCGGACTCGGCGCGCAGCTAACGCCTGTCCTGACTTTGAACATCGACTATATCCGTCAGGATGTCCGCCACCTCTTTGCATCGGTCAACCTGAATTGGCTGGATGTGTCGCAGACCCCACGACGCGTGCTCTCATCCGCGTATGGCAACATCATCGCGTGGGGAGATTTTGCTCGTGGGCGCTACCGCGCGCTGCTTACGAATCTCTCATACCATCCGGACAGCACTCTGCGGCTGAATGTTGCGTATACGCTGGCCTCGGCGAAAGCAGACTGGGATGTCGAGAACACCCAGGCCCCTGCCGGGGCGGCGAATCAGTTCTACGTAATGCAGCGAATCAGCGGTGATGAGCGGCACCGCTTCGTGCTCTCCGGAACGTCGGTGCTGCCCTTCGGGATCCGGCTTTCAACTGTAGCGACGGTAGCGAGCCCTCGTCCATACCGCGCGCAGGTGGGAGAAGATGTGAACAAGAACAACATGTTCGAGGACGACTTCATCGACGGCACACGTTTTCGGGTTCCGCCGAATGCATGGAGAAACTGGTACCGGGTGGTAGACCTGCGGCTCACCAAGGGGTTCGAGGTGCGACGTGGCGCGCAGCTCTCTCTGATCGCCGAGGCGTTCAACGTGTTCAACACCGAGAATTATTCGGGATACTTCGGCGTGCAGCGAAGTCCCACGGGGGAGCCGAGACCGGACTTCGGCTCTCCGAGTGGAATATTCGCAACGAGACAATTACAGCTCGGCAGCAGATTGCAGTTTTGACGCGGCCCTGCATCCGACTGCTGCGTTGCTAAATGGCAGCCCAGATGAAGTCCTTTGAGGCGCTCACGCCATTCGCGATTCCACTGCTTCCGCCACCGGAATAAGTAAGCCGGAAGCCAATGGCCCTCGGAGTAGAGCAGGAGCCAAATCCCACGAGCAGCCCAATCGGGTCGACGGAACCGCTGAAGAATCGCTTCCATGTTCCCCCGCCACTGTTGCACGTCGCGCTCGGCGCATAATTCCCCTTCGCGGAGCAAACCTGGTACGTCACTGTCCCACTCTGAGCGAGATTCCCGAGGTTGTCCCTCACCTCCGACTTGAGAACCAGATAGGTCCCCACCGGTTCAGTACCCGCGGTGGGCGCCAACCCGCTGCTGGTTCCTTTTAGAAAAGAGATGACATACGACCCCGGAGTACTCTGGATGGCCATACGCAGGTCATCATAGCCCGCGTCGGGCGCAACTGGTGACTGCTCCGAACAGGCAAGTACCCCAAATGTTGCTGCCAGTGCTGCGATTCCACGATTTCGGCGTTCCATGCGTGACTCCGTGTGAAGGGATTGAGCAAATCATCGGTAGGTGCCTTCTCCGCTCCCGTGGCCCGCAGCAATCCTGACATGTGAGAACGCGAGGAATGAAGGGAAAAGCGGACAAACCCGATTGCTGCAGCCTCGATGTGCGTTACGGCTCGAGTCTGCGCCTCACGGCGAAATGCCCCCGGTGGAGTAGCCACCGTCCTTCATCGCATACACCGATACCTTGCTGCCCACGCCAGATTTGCGGAAGCTCGTCGTATTCGCCGGAAGCACAGCAATGACGCTCTCTATGTAGCCATCGCAGTACTCCACGCCGTCCCAATCGCGCCAACAGTCGTCATACATCGCCCGCACCTCGTAACCATCCTCGACGCTGGAGTTATCCCTCCAGGTCAACTCCACCGTTGAAGCGTCGACTGTTGACCAGGCCACCTCCGTCGGTCGAGCCGCGGGAGTCGTGCAATCCGTGTTCGACGGTGGGGCCTCACCACTCGTATTGTAGCTGACCACCCGGTAGCAGACCGCTTGCTCGGGTTGCACGTTGTCCCAGAACGATCGGGTATTCTCTGCTGTGCCCGCGGTGTTCCAGACTACTCCACCGTCGGTCGATCGCTCGATGCGGAAATAGATTCCTATGGCCGTCCAATCGACAACAACTACATAGCTGTTGTTCGGCGTGGCCGTAGCCGAGGAGGCTGCGCTGGGAAGAGTCCACGCGCAAGCGATGTTGGAGAACGGCCAGACGCTGACCTGATCTCCAATCATCTGTACTGCGCGAATCTTGTAGCAGTACTCGGTAGTCGGTGAAAGGCCCTGATCGCTGTAGCTGATGGCATTTTCGCCTGTGACAGTCAGCAGCGAAAACACACTGCCTTGAGGGTAGCCAGAGCGGTGCACCTCGAAGTGGGTCTCGTTGCTCGAGTTGTCCTGCCACTGTATTTCAATGCGGTTGTCAGATGGTGCGACAGCAGAAGCGTTCGATGGTGCAGCCACCGGCGGCGCCGTCGTGGCGCACGCCGTATTGGAGAACACGGAGTTGATAGTCCTCCTTTTGATAACCGCCACCGCGACAACGGCATAACAATACTGCACGCCAGGTTCGAGCATTGTATTCTTGAAAGTCGTTGTATTGTCGGCGGTATAGGCCAACCACGTGAAGGCGCCGGTCGCACCTGTGAGGGACCGGTAGATATCGAACCTCGTCTCATTGCTCGAATTGTCCCGCCAGCTGACATCTATCTGCGCAGCGGAGTATG
The DNA here is from genome assembly GCA_035633115.1 of Gemmatimonadaceae bacterium. Classification (NCBI taxonomy): domain Bacteria; kingdom Pseudomonadati; phylum Gemmatimonadota; class Gemmatimonadia; order Gemmatimonadales; family Gemmatimonadaceae; species Gemmatimonadaceae bacterium. Next base: position 97,785 of record DASQFN010000011.1, read on the forward strand.
TGGTAGCGAGAGCGTTCGATGGCGCCGCCACCTCTGACCCACCGCCCACCCTGGCAGCAGCGATGTCCTGGCCTGTCATGAAAGGTTCGAGGGGCTGACCGCTTTCGCAGCCGACAAGCAGCATGGCCGAAGCGGAGACAATTATGAGGACCGTCGGGGGCCGTCGCATGAACGCCTCTCGAGACCGAAGGTATGGGGCGCCGCGCGACGGTGGGTCCGGCGAATCAGCAGCCTCTGACCGTGGACGCGCTAACGAACCCCGAAACCGGACATGGTGGGTGCGCTCGTAATCGAGAGACCTGCGGATACGAGGGCTGCCCATAACCGTCCCACCATTCACAGTCATGCAGGCCTGATGGCATAGCGCCTGAGTATCGAGCGCCATCCCCGCTCTTGACAGTTCGCCCCGAATAGGGCCATAGACTTGTTCGCTCGGCACCAGCGAACGGCCGCTCGGAGGCGCAAGCGCCGTTCCCTGGTTGACGCTCGAGCGTCACTGCACAACGGAGCTCGACCATTCCCTTCACAGTCGTGGGAAGGCTGCGCAATGCAATGTGCGTCGTGCCGCTCGCGCTCGCCGCCGGGTGCGGCACGAAAACCGAGGACGAGCGCAGCATCATCGGGTATGCACAGGTATCGTCCTCGCTGCCACTGGACGATGCGCGCGACGGATTTTTCCGCGCCCTGGCCGACTCGGGATACGTCCGCGACTCGACCATAACCATTCTCGAGCGCAACGCGCAGGGCGACATCCCTACGCTCGCACTGATAATGAGCGAGTTCGTACAGCAGGGAGTCACTCATGTCGCAACGATTTCCTCTGTCGCCACGCAGGCCGCGCTGAAGGCGATCACCGATCGGCCCATCATATTCGGCGCTGTCGCGAATCCCTATGTCATCGGCGCCGGAACATCCCCAACGAATCATCGGCCCAACGTCACAGGCGCTGAGATTCCTCTCCCTGTCGACTCCGCAGTCTTCCTCGCGCACAGGACTTTCCCTGAAGTGGGGGTCTGGGGGACGCTGTTCGACCCCGCTGATCCGTTCGCAGAGTTCTATCTGGAGAAGGCCAAGAGAGCGGCGGCCGCCGCCGGTATTCGCTTCGTGACCGTTGCGTGCACCGGTCCGGGAGACATTGGCGCGGGGATCCAGGCGCTCAAGGCGAATGGCGCGCGTGGCGTAGTGCAGATCCCGAGCGTGATGATTGGCGGGGCATTTTCCGCGGTGGTGAAGGCCACGCGGCAGGCGAACCTGCCGCTCATCGCGACCAACACGAGCAATCAGGGTGCACCCATTGCCATGGGCCTTAGCTTTTTCGCCAATGGCTATGACATGGGGCTGATCATGATCCGCGTGCTGCGCGGGGAAGATCCGGCCACCATTCCCTTTCAGGTCGCGCAAAACCGTCAGATCATAGTCGACCTGAACGCGGCGCGTGAATACGGGATCACCATTCCTCCCGCACTGGTCAGCCGCGCCGACTCGGTAATCGGCATGAGCGCGGCTAGCGCGTCCTCGAACATTGGTCCGGCCCCTCTCAACCAGCAGCCGGTAAGGCGGCGCAGCAATCCGCTGGAGTTCTGGCTTGTCGCTGTCACCCAGGGACTCGCGTTCGCCGCGCTCGCGTGGGGTGTGTATCTGTCGTCTCGCGTCCTCCACTTCGCGGACATCAGTCCCGATGGAACCTTCCCCCTCGGCGGAGCGGTGGCGGCATCCATGATCGTTGCGGGCAGCGATCCGCTCATGGCCACGTTCGTCGCGCTTCTGGCGGGAATGGTCGCAGGCTACGTCACGGGGGTTCTGCACACGCGACTGGGAGTGAAAGATCTGCTTGCCGGCATTCTCGTCATGACCGCGCTTTACTCGGTGAACCTGCACGTGATGGGAAAGTCGAACGTGTCGCTCCTCGACATTCACACGCTCGTGGAAGACGTGCACAGAATCATCCCCGCTTCGGTGAACTGGTCCGATGACCTGTCACTGGGCGTGCTCTTCTTCGCGATCGCCCTCGTCCTGGGCGGGATTCTCACGTGGTACCTGCGAACGGATTTCGGAATGGCAATGCGCGCCGTTGGTGACAATCCGGCGATGATCACGGCGCAGGGTGTCGATCGGCGTCGGATGATCGAGCTTGGCCTCGCCATCGCGAACGGTCTCGTTGCATTCTCCGGGGCATTGATGGCACAGCAGCAGGGCTTCGCCGACGTCGGGATGGGAGTGGGAACGCTGGTCGCGGGCATGGCAGCCGTGATCATGGGAGAGACTTTACTCTTCAACCGAAGGGGGCTGGGAGTAACCATCATTATGGTAGCGGCCGGTGCCGTCCTCTTCCGCGGCCTCGTGGCGCTCGCGCTTCGTGCCGGCCTCAACCCCATCGATCTCAAGCTGGCCACGGCGGCCTTCGTGCTCGCCGCGCTTGCGCTGCCAAAGCTGCGCTACCGGCGACGAGCAAGAGCGGCGGCTGCGCGATGATCGAGATCGAGCGGCTCGAGAAAACTTTCACGCAGCCGGGAGGAGAACGCGTCCTTGCGCTGCGCGGCGTGGACCTTGTGATACCGTCGGGCCAGTTCGTGACCGTGATTGGTACGAACGGGTCCGGCAAATCGACGCTGCTCAACGCAATCGCGGGAAGTTTTCTTCCGGATGCGGGCACCATCCGGATCGCTGGAATCGATGTCACCCGCCAGTCCGAGTTTCGCCGCGCAGCTCTGATCGGGCGTGTGTTCCAGGATCCGTTCAAGGGTACCTGTCCGTCGATGACTGTCGCCGAGAACCTGCGCATGGCGGAGCTTCGCGGCAGTCGTCGCACGCTGCGTGTGGGGCTCAGCGGTTCGGCGTTCGAGCGATATCACGCGCTCTTGTCCGGACTCGGGATGCGCCTCGAGAAGCGGCTGAAGGCGTCGATGGGTACGCTCTCCGGCGGACAGCGCCAGGCCGTCACGCTGCTCATGGGCACACTCAGGCGGCCGCAATTGCTTCTGCTCGATGAGCACACCGCCGCGCTCGATCCGCGCGCCGCCGAACAGGTCATTCAGATCACGAACCAGGTTGTACGCGAGCATGCGCTCACCACGCTGATGGTCACGCACAGCATGGAGCAGGCGCTGGAGCAGGGGGATCGTACGATCATGATGCACCGTGGCGAGGTCCTGGCGGATCTATCGGGGCCTGAGCGGAAAGGTCTCGATCCCACCGATTTGCTCCGTCGCTTCGCGGACCTGCGATACACTGTCGAATTCGCGGTGGCCACTCGACCGCCTTGACGATGTCAGACGTCGCGGCACACACTCAGTGACCGCCCGATGAAAACTTTCGATTCCCTCCGCAAGGTTCAGCCTAGCGACCGTCCGGGTCCCGATGCCGAGCACGCCTCCGATGTCCCGTGGCGTGCGCGGCTGCACGAAATCGTGTTCGAGGCGGACACTCCGGAGGGCCGGGCATTCGATGTCGCACTCATCGTCGTGATCGTGCTGAGTGTCGCGACGGTCATGTTCGACAGCTCGAGAGAGATCAGCGCCAGATACTCGAATGCCCTGCGGCTCGCCGAGTGGGGGTTCACGGCGCTCTTCACTGTCGAGTACATCGTGCGGCTGCTGGCCGTGCGGCGCCCGCTGCGCTACGCGCTCAGCTTCTTCGGCATCGTGGATCTGCTCGCGCTCCTGCCATCGTACGTCAGCCTCTTTCTCCCAACAGGCCGCTACCTTCTGGTTGTTCGCGTGCTGCGCCTCCTCAGGATTTTTCGCGTGCTCAAGCTCGGAAAGTTTCTATCGGAGGGAGCCATACTGGGCCAGGCCCTTCGCGCGAGCCGTCACAAGATTCTCGTCTTTCTCTCGGTCGTGGTTTCCGTCGTCGTGCTCATAGGCGCCCTGATGTATGTCGTCGAGGGAGAAGAAAACGGATTCACGAGCATTCCGGCGAGCATGTACTGGGCGGTAGTGACTCTCACGACTGTCGGCTATGGCGATGTAACGCCGCAGACCCCGCTCGGGAAACTGCTTGCCAGCATCGTGATGATCCTCGGTTACGGGATCATCGCGGTACCTACCGGCATCGTGACGTCGGAACTCGCGCAGGCGTCGCGCGATCTGGTGCTGAGCCAGGATTCCTGCCCGTCTTGCGGGATCCGCGGGCATCTCGCTGACGCGAAATTCTGCAGGAAGTGCGGAGGGCAGCTGACCGGCGATCGCGACGAAGCAGCAGTCAGGCCAGCCGCAATCTGAGGGGCTTAAGAGCTCAGCTTGCTTCGTCGCATCGCTAACGGCCACTCTAGTCTGCAGCGGGCACGTCTTCGAAGACCGGCAAGACCGGTGAGGAAGTCGACTTAAAGGGCGGCGGTCAAAAGAGGATTCTTGCTGGTCTTGCTGGTCTTTGAAGCCGTGCCCGCTGCAGTATAGAGTGGCCAGCTAGCCACAGGAGTGTACGCTGAGCTCTGATCCTCGCTCGGAAGTTCTCGCCGGCCCAACAGTACGCCGCGAGGACGTCCCTCTGCACGACGACGTGCGGTGGCTCGCCGCCTCGCTCGGCCGCGTGATCCGGCGGCTCGAGGGCGCCGCGGCATTCGAGACGATCGAGGGTCTGCGACAAGCCTGCCGAGCGCGGCGCCACGGCGAACCCGACGCGCCATCGCTCGACGACCTCATCGGGCAGGTCGAATCGCTTTCGCTCGAGAGCTGCGCGGTCACGGCGCGCGCCTTCACGCTTTTCTTCCTGCTCATCAACACCGCGGAACAGGTGCATCGCGTACGTCGCGCCCGTGCATACCGGGAAATCGAGAACGCCGAACCACAGCCCGCGTCCGCGCAGTGGGCGATGCGCGCGCTTCGCGAATCCGGTCGTGGAGCAACGGAAGTCGAGCGCGCGATGCTCGGGCTCGATGTGCGTCCGGTGCTCACCGCGCACCCGACAGAGTCCACCCGGCGGACGCTGCTCGCTCTGCAGTCGCGTGTCGCCGACCTCCTGCTCGCGCACGACGAAGCACCTAATGCCGAGCGAAGTGCGATCGAAGAGATGCTGGACGGCGAAGTCGAGCTTCTCTGGATCACCGCCGAGGTCAGGCAGGATCGCCCATCGGTGAACGACGAGGTGAGCACGGTGCTCTGGTACCTGGAGACGCGCTTTCTCGACGCGGGAGCGCGCGCGCGAGACGCGCTCGTCCGCGCGTTCGAGGAGGAGTTCGGCACGACCTCTGAAGCTATGCAGCAGCTCGTGCCGCTCAGAATTGGCAACTGGGTAGGCGGAGACCGCGACGGCAATCCCGGCGTCACTCCCGACGTCACCATCGCGACTGCGCGACGGTCGAGCTACGCTATCCTCGGCCGTTACGCTCACGGGCTCGCAGATCTCGCCGAGCGACTGTCGGTGTCGGCGTCGATCGCTCCTCCGCCAGCCGAGCTGCGCGCGTCGATCGAGGCTGACTGCAAGCTCCTCCCCTCCGTATACGAAGCGAACCGTCGCCGCAACGCCGACGAGCCGCTGCGGCTCAAGCTCTCGCTCATGCTGGCGCGCATCGAGTCGACGAGACGACTCACCGCCGCCCGTGATGCAGGGAAGGCCGCCGAGGAGCCGGCCGCGTACATCGACGCCGCGCAGCTCGAGCGCGATATCCTGCTCGTGCGCGAAACGCTCATGGGCGCCGGCGCGACACACGCGTGCCGCACGACGGTAGAGCCAATGATCGAGATGGTGCGCGCGCACGGGCTGCATGGGTATTTGATGGATGTCCGGGACCACGCTGACGTGCATCGCGCAGCGGTCGACGACATTGCAGCACAGCTCGGCATCGCACCGCTGGAGGGTGACGCGCTCCGCGCCGAGCTTGGGGAACAGCGTCCTCTACTCAATGCGGACCTGGCGCTCGGCGAGGAGACGACGCGCGTATTGGACACGTTCCGCGCCGTGCGCACGATTCAGGCGGAGATGGGCGAGCTCGCGGCGGGCACCTACATCGTTTCGATGACGACGGAACCGGATGACGTGCTTCGAGTGTTGCTCCTCGCGCGCGAGACCGGGCTTGCCGACCTTGCCGGCGAGTCGCCGGAGTCGCGGCTCGATGTCGTGCCGCTGTTCGAGACACTCGACGATCTCGAGCGCGCGCCGGCGGTGATGCGCGCGCTGCTCACCGACCCGATTTATCGTCGCCAGCTGAGCGCTCGCGGCAACCTGCAGGAGGTGATGATCGGCTACTCCGACTCGGGAAAGGATGCCGGCATCCTTGCGTCGTCATGGGCGCTGTACCAGACGCAGGAAAAGCTCGCCGAGATATTCCGCGAAGCGGGAGTGGAGCTCCGCCTCTTTCATGGCCGCGGCGGAAGCGTGGGAAGGGGAGGCGGCTCACCCGTTTCCCGCGCGCTCGCCGCGCTGCCGCCGGGCACGGTCAACGGCCGCATCAAGATCACCGAGCAGGGCGAGATCATCTCTCAGCAGTTCGGCCTGCTGCCAGTTGCGGAGCGCACACTCGAGGTCACGCTAGCTGGCGTTCTGCTGCAGGAGTTCAACGAGTGGCCAAAGGCGGTCTCCGCGGAAGAGCTGCACGAGTTCCGCACAGTGATGACCGACCTCGCGGCGCGCGGGCTCTCCGTATACCGCGAGCTCGTCCACGACGATGACGCGATCTTCCGCCTGTTTCGCACGGCTACGCCGGTTGACGAGCTGGCCGAAGCCCACTTCGGCTCGCGCCCCGCGTACCGGCCTGGCGCGGGGCAGGGAATCACAGGCATCCGTGCGATCCCGTGGGGCTTCGGCTGGACGCAGATACGCCTCATGCTCACCGGCTGGCTAGGCGCCGGGACCGCGCTCGCGCATTACTCGTCGACGAATGAAGGGCTCGACGTCCTGCGCCGCATGGCCGCCCAGTGGCCTTTCTTCGACGACCTCCTCGGCAAAATCGAGATGGTGTGTGCGAAGACCGACCTCGAGATTGCCCGTGCCTACGTCAAGAATCTCGGCGGCGACCTCGCGCTTCTGTCGCGACTCGAGGGCGAGTTCGAAAGCACGGTGGACGCCGTACTCCGTGTCCGCGACAGCACGATCCTGCTCCGGGACAACCCGGTGCTGCAGTCGGCGATAGCGCTACGCAATCCCTATGTCGATCCGCTGTCGCTGCTGCAGATCGTCATGCTGCGACGGAAGCGACAGCCGGGAGAGCCGGGAGAGCCGGGTGGAGACGACCAGGCTCGTGACGCTGTGGATGGCGTCCTCGCGACTACGTTGAGTGGCGTCGCGCAGGGGCTGAGGAATACCGGGTAGCCGGCGGTGGGCGAGGCCGTCCGGACCTAGTCCTCGACAGCGAACAAAGGAGATCTCAGCTCACCTCCTTCGAGCGCTAGTTCACAGCGAAACAGTAGAAGTAGCCCGCACCGCCCGACGACCGGAGGTTGTCCTGACTGCACCCGCGCGAGGGGTGCGACGAATTCCAGGACTTCGAGGGCTCGTCATCCCGCAATCCCATGCGGTCTTTGGTTCTGATCCGTTCATCGGTGCAAGCCGTTCCCTATATTCTCGCCTCCATAACAGGTGGGACTGAAATCCACTGGCTGAAATGGCGAGTGACACACCCCGCGTTGATTTGAAACAGGAGCCCTCCGCCGCAACAGGGCCGAGCCTCGTACGCGCAATAGGCCGGTGGACGCTGGTCGCCGCGATAGTAAACGCAGTCGTCGGCAGCGGAATTTTCGGACTCCCCTCCGCGCTCGCCGGAGCTACGGGAGAGTGGAGCCCCGTCGCCGTCCTCATCGCGGGCTGCGGAATACTCTTCATCGTGTTGTGCTTCGCCGAAGTGGGAAGCCGGTTCGACGCTGCAGGAGGTCCCTACCTTTATTCGCGTAGCGCGTTCGGACCTGCCGTCGGCTTCCAGGTTGGATGGATGCACGTTTTCACCCGACTCTTTTCGGCGGCAGCGGTCGTCAACGTGCTCGTTGCCTACCTCGGGAACCTCGCACCGTGGGTTGCAACGTCAACCGGGCGCGCGTTCACCATCATTGCCGCCGTCATGGTGGTCACGATCATCAATGTGGCCGGTGTGAAGCAGGCAGCATGGACAGTGAATCTGTTCACGGTCGCGAAGCTCCTCCCCTTGGTGGCGGTGATCGTTCTCGGAATGTTCCGGCTCGACTCCGCTGTATTCGCGACGCAAACCGTTGCCGAGCCGCGTTGGACGGACGCGGTGCTGCTGCTCGTTTTCGCTTACGGGGGATTCGAATCCGCAGTGGTTGCCGCGGGCGAAACCAAGGATCCGAAACGCGACACCGCCTTCGCCCTTCTGATCGCAATGTCGGCTATAACGATCATGTACTTCCTCGTGCAGCTCGTCGTGGTGGGAGTGCTGCCGAACGCCGCCGCGAGCACCGCGCCCTTTGCCGACACGATGAAAGCGCTCATCGGACCGGTCGGCTCAACTGTGGCAATTCTTGCGGTGGCGATTTCCGTGTTCGGTTGGCTCATGGGCTTCGGGCTCATGACACCAAGGATTCTGTTCGCGATGGGCGAGAGGGGAGAGCTTCCGGCGGTATTCGCCCGGGTCCACCCGCGATTCCGAACGCCGTACGTTGCGATCGCCGTGAACTCGATCCTCGCGCTCGTGCTTTCTCTTGCCGGCAGCTTCACTCAGCTGGCTACGTCCTCCGCGATCACGCGGCTCACGATTTACATCCTCTGCTGCGGCGCGGTGCTCGTCCTTCGCAAACGGTGGGGTCCGCCGGAGGGTTTCAGAATTCCTGCCGCGCCCGTGGTGGCTGCGATCGCTATGCTCCTGTGTCTATGGCTTCTGAGCACCAGAAGTCTGGCTCAATCGTGGTTCCTCCTTTTGATAGTCGGCTCGGGTGCAGTTGCATGGCTCGCTGGCCGCCGCAATCGATAACACCTCTGACGCGAGCGGGGTGGGTGGAGCATCCGGTCAACGACGCCGTGAACGAGAAAAAACCACCCCAGCTTCGGGGTGGCTTTTTCTATCTCAGCAGCTTGCGTTCGGGATCCAGCGTTCTACATGGTTTTTCCGCCTGACGAAGTCAGGCCCACTCCGATGGGAGCTAGCGCGTAAAGCGCAGAGTAAACACACCAGCACCGCCATCGATCACGATCGTAAGCGAGCTTCCCACGACAGTCGCATCCAGGTAGCCGTCAGGATCTAACAATCTTACCGCCGACCCGGTGACCGTATACGTCCCCGCGGTGGGTACGGTGTTGACAGTTGTTGTCCCATTGTCAGTTGAGCGGCCTTTGAAGCTGCCGATGTAGGTTTTGTCTTGATTAAGAGTAATTACCCAGGAAAGTATTTCCGCCTTATAAGTTGCGTCCTGGCTTGTGGTGAAGGGAAGGCTTGCGTTGTTGACGGTCTGGAGTGTGTACGTTCCCGAAATTCCTGTCGGACCGGCGGACTCGCTTCCGTTACACGCTATGCTACCGGAGACGGCAAACAATGCGAAAGCGTATGCGACCCATCGGCGCGCGCGAATTGTGCCATTCATGATGTCGCTCCTGACGGGATGGGAGTGAAGGATCTCAGTATCCAGCGTTCTGCGTAATGCTCCCGCCGGATTTATCGATCTCACCCTGCGGAATCGGATACAGATAGTTGCGGTCCTGGAAATTCTTGCCGATCGCGCTCAAGACCTGCTTCGCGATCTTCCATCGCTTCAGATCGTTGAACCGCTGCGATTCGAAACCCAGCTCGACGCGACGCTCATGAATAAGCCAGGCCTTTATCTGGGCCTTGTCGACGGAGACAGCACTTCTGTCGGGCAGCGTGCCAGCAGGAGCCACACCTCCGCTGATTGTCACGCCCGTTCGCGCGCGCTGCCTGACCCTGTTTATCAGAGCGACAGCCTGCGAGAAGCCTCCGGTCTCATTGTAAGCCTCGGCTTTCCAGAGCAGTACATCCGCGAGGCGAATGAAAATCTTGTTGCCTGGGGAATCGTCGTTCCCTCTGTAGCCTGTGTTCGTTGCGCCGAGCAGCTTGTACACCGCCTTGTCGGACACTCTGACCGTGTACAGCAGTCTCGGGTCATCGGGCTCGAATTCGGCGATGAAGTTAGCGGTCGGAGCCATGAAGCCCCAATCGAGCGGCGCGGCTAATCCATTGCCGTTTTTTGGAGTAGCGCCGGTCCGGTGATCGTAGGCAAAGATCACTTCACTATCCGCGTACTCGTTGGCTACACTGAAATTGTGGAAGTAATTGGCATTCAGGTTATAGAACCCCGTTGCCTCGAGCTCAGTGACAGTCGTGATGACCTCAGCCCACTTCTCATTGTAAAGGGCGACCTTAGCCTGCATTGCGATCGCGGCGCCCCTCGAAGCTCTCCACTTGTCGGTGCCATCGGAGAACTTGCTGTTCGGTAAAAGTGTCTTCGCCTGAGCCAGATCCGCGCTGATTTGAGCATAGACCGTCGCCCTGGGTTCTCTCTTGGCGACACTGTAGGCTTCGTCGAAGGTGTTGAGCGGCTTCAGCAACAGAGGGACGTCGCCGAAGGCGTTCACCAGGTCGAAATAGTAGAAAGCCCTGAGGAAATAGGCTTCGCCAAGCAGTCTCGATTTCAACGCCGGGTCGATTCCGATCTTGGCTACCAGCGCCGCATCCGTCAGATAGCTGATTGCGAGATTCGCGCGCGATATCCCCTCGTAGTCGTAGCTCCAGAGGCCGCCGAACGCCTGGTTCGACGACGTGAAGTTGAAGCTCACGACCTGGTCCATCCACGGCTGATCGCCATCGGGGTTCCACTTCTTGTTCATGTCGTCCGACGCCATGTCCTGCACGATGACGTCGTTCCTGAACACCGTGCCAAGATCCCATCTCCACTCGTTGAGAAGATTCAACGTGCTGGCGAGCATCTGATACGATGACGTCACCGAGCCGGTGACAGTGCTCAGCGTCGGGTCTGTCGTTATCTGTTCCGGCGTGAGCAAGCCGACCGGATCCTTGTGCAGATCAGTGCAGCTCATCACCGAGACGATCGGGACCAACGCCAGAATCCTGTATACCTTCTTCATACTTGCCGCCCTTGTTTTGATTGTAGGCATAAAATCAGAATTTGACATTGGTGCCGAACAGGAACGCTCTCGACTGCGGATACGTTCCGCGGTCGAGGATGTCGGTCGACTCCGGATCAAGTCCCGTGTACTTCGTTTTCGTGAACAGGTTCTGGCCGGAGACATAGACGCGTACGTTCTGAACTCCGAGCCTCGCACTCGAGCCCAGCGCGCCGAGTGAGTAACCCAGCTCCAGGTTTTTCAGGCGGAGATAGGAAGCGTCCTCGACGAAAATGCTCGATTTCTTGCTGCTTCCATTGTCGTTGAACGTCGTGCGGGGAATCGTGTTGCTGGAGCCTTCCCCGTCCCATGCGCCCAGCACCGCGGTCGTATGGTTGAACGGGCGGCTGTCATAATCCGTTATCTGCTTGGCGTCGTTGTACTTGTCGACTCCGCTAACGCCTTGCAGCAGCGCGGACAGGTCGAACCCGCGGAAATCCGCGCCGAGATTGAAGCCGTATGATAGTCTCGGGATTGGATTGCCAATGAACGTCCGGTCGTCATCATTGATGACTCCGTCTGCATTCAGATCCTGGAACTTGATGTCGCCAGGCTTGTTTGGTGGGTTCAGCGTGGCATGCAGATGTGACTTGATTTCAGCCGCATTCTGGTAGATGCCTTCCATCACGTATCCATAGAAGGCGCCAAGGGGCTGGCCGACCTCCGTCTTGTATACGTCACCGATGATGTTCGGCAGATTGGGATGCAGCTTCTCTACGTTGTTCTTTACTGTGGCTGCATTCGCGTTGATCCTGTACCCGACGCTGCCAACCCTGTCCTTGAAATCGAGAGCGACTTCGAATCCCCTGTTACTGACTTCGCCGGCGTTCACAATCGTCGGAGAAACATTCCCGACGATTGAGGGCAGAGAGATCGGCAGCAGAATATCCGAAGTGAGCTTTCTGAAGTAGTCGACGGAGAGATAGAGCCTGTTGCTCAGCATCCCCATGTCGAACCCGATGTTCTTCTGGGTGGTTGTCTCCCACTTCAGATCGGGATTGCCGTACCGTGAGACGAGATACTGGTCGCCGGACCGGCGGAGGAGAGTCAGGAAAGCGTAGTTGTCGATTTCCTGGTTGCCGACCTTTCCTACGCTGCCTCTCACTCTCAGGTCGGACACGAAGCTCACGTCCTGCATGAAACTCTCATTCGAGATGTTCCAGCCTGCCGAGACCGATGGGAAGTAGCCCCACTGGTTGTTCTCGGCGAACCTGGAAGAGGCGTCGGCTCTGACGGTTCCCGTCAGCAGATAGCGACTGGCAAACGAATACGTCGCCGAGCTGAACAGTGAGAAAAGGGCCCACTCCGATGCGGAGCCGCCGGTGTTCTGATTGGCTGTTCCGCCGTAGTTCAGGTACTGGAAGGGCCCGTTCGAGAAATCGTATCTCTGTCTGGAACCACCGATGGATGAAGAGTAGTTCGTGATGAACTCGGTTCCGGCGAGCGCGGTAAATAGATTCTTCTCACTGTCTCCGATGTAATTCAGTGTGTTGTTCCAGGTGACCGTAGTTTCCTGTCCGCGGTCTTCGTTCAACCCCGTGGGGCGGTTGATGCGGCCGCCCGGCCCGTCGGCAGGGTTTCCGCCTCCGTTGTCGTCGCCGAATCTCTGGAGGAAAGCCTTGTTGTGGGTCAGGCTCAGATCGATTCCGAGATTGCTCTTGAACTTGAGGGCCTGGCTTCTCAGGAGAGAGTATTCGGCGAAGACATTGCCGAACGTCTTGAAGTTGTCCCGCTTGTCGTTCGTGTAGAACGCGAGGGCTACAGGGTTCGAGCCAAACTCGAACCTGTTGTTCGAGTTATCCCAGGGCGTCGCAAAGAACGGCAGATCGGTAAACTGGTCGGCTTCGGAGTATGTGGGATCTGACGAGTCCTTGTAGACGCTGATGACGGGAGGCCTGATTAGGGCATGCCGGATGATTCCCGGTGTGTCTCCCTTCGACGAAAGCTTGTCCTGTGCAGCGTACGACAGCTGAAGGTTCGTGCCAACGTTGAAGCGATTGCTCAGTGACGCAATGACGTTGGTTCGGAAATTCAGGCGGCGATACCTGTCATTGTCGAAGATGACGATGCCGTCCTGTTTGTACAGTCCGGCTGAAGTCAGGTATTTGATCCTTTCGCTTCCTCCACTTGCGGTAAGCTGCAGGTTCTGCGAGACCCCGGGCTCGAACAGCTCGTCGAGCCAGTCCGTGTCGGCGAGATCGGGTCGATTCCTGGCCGCCGTGTAGGGGTTCGTGCCGGTATTGCCCGAATTGTTCCAGGCTTCTTCGACTTTGTCGAGGTACTGACTGGAGTTGAGCAGCGTGGGAAGATTGGTCGCGCGCTGGATTCCAGTATACGCGTTGATCTCCGAGACTACCTTCCCAACCTTTCCACTTTTCGTGGTGATCACTATGACTCCTGCAGACGCCCTCGACCCGTAGATTGAAGCAGCCGCAGCGTCCTTTAGAACGGTCAGGGACGCCATGTCCGCAGGGTTCAGGAAGGAGATGTCACGTGTAGGTATTCCGTCGACGATGAACAGCGGACTGTTGTTGCCGATGGTCCCTTCGCCTCGGATGCGAATGCTGATCTCTTCGCCCGGTGCTCCGGTGCTTTGCGTGATCTGCACTCCGGCGACCTGACCCTGAAGAGCCTGCGCTACGTCTGCAACTCTTCGTGATTCGAGCTCGGCCACATCGACAGTGGCGACCGCGCCGGTGATGTCAGCTTTTCTCGCCGATGAGTATCCGACGACGACCACCTGATCGAGAACTGACGGACTGGGCACCAGCGAAAAGTCCACGGTCGCTGTCGCTCCGGTCCCGACGGCAACGTTCCGGAGCATGGGAACGTATCCGATTCGACGTGCCCTGAGGACCTGGTTTCCCTCGGGGACGTTGCTGATGCGAAAGGTGCCGTCGCTTTGAGTTGCCGTGCCGCGAGTGGTCCCTTCAATTGATACGGTGACACCAGTGAGCGGCTGTTGGGTCGTGTTGTCGACGACGCGGCCGGTTATCGTGCCGCCCGGCGTCTGGGCGCCCAGCGCAACGGTCGAGAGCAAACCAATGAGCGTGGGAAAGAAGTAGCGGACTGTTGCCATTGGTACACTCGTTAGGTGGGAGGGGGCGAGCGCAATCTTTTTCGGGATTACTTCTATAGAAGGACTCCGCCCCGGCGGTCGGGAAAGTCAATGAGAATCGTGTGCAGCCGAAACTGCTCCAGCGTCAAGTTGGCGTCGACAAAGTGCGCGAAGCTGCGGGGGAAGGGATCACCGCTGCGCGATAACTGTGCAGGACTTACACTTTTGACCGTCAGTCTCTCATCGAACGAGGTCAAAGAGAGGAGACTGATCGCATGGATTGCAGATAACGCAACTTTGTACGGGTTCGTACACTTTGCGTTTTAGTCCCGGCGAAGCGTAACCGACAAAATGGTGCTGTTTTCCCGTCGCGTTTTATTTTCGCTCGCCATCCCTCGCGGAGCGTCGCCACTTTCGAGAACGGCCTTCACCTGGCATCGAGACCCACATCGCGGCAGCAGGTTGATGCCGACACAACGAGGGGTTCGGTGCGTCAGGACAACGGGTTAGTCCAGCGCAATCGTTCGAAGCGGGCGAAATCCGCATCGGTAGAGCAGAGCTCGGCGCCGTGTTCGATGGCGAGCGCGGCCAGGTGCGCATCGGTTGTGAGATTGCCGGCGGAACCGGCGTCCAGGAGCAAATCGCGAAGGATGCTCCAGTGACCCTCGCCGGGCTCGAGTGCCGCAACCGAAGCTTGAGAGAGCCACGCGTCGACGGTACGCAGGGCATCGTCGACTGATAGAGGATGCTCGAACACCCTGGGGCTCGTTGTCACGCGAATGAATCCGAGCAGGACGGTCCAGGCGAGTCCGATACGCTCTTCGCCTGACATCGCGTCCTGGAGCCACCTCATCGCCGCCGAGTGGCGGGGGCTGTCTCGATTGACGGCGTACAGCAGCAGATTGAGGTCAATGACCTTCACTTGCGCAGCGTCAGCTCGCGGGCGGTTTCCTCGTCTTCCATATCGCCGGCGAGATTGAGCGCCTTCTCGAGATTGATGGAAGGCCTGGGGCGCCCCATCGAAAAGGTCGGTACGTGAAAGCGCCCGCGCCTTGCCGGTTGTTCCTCGAAACCGCGCTCGAGCACCACCGCGAGATATTCCTTCACGCTGACGCCTTTACGCCGGGCAGCTATGCGGAGGCGTTTGAGGAGGCCGGCCTCGATGTCTACCGTGGTGCGCATGTTTGATGCTAAGGCATCTTTTGGATGGTGTCAACGCATCCCAAGAGAACGAGGCTCGAGGCAAACACGCGTGACGGCCGGCCCGTTGGTCGAGCCTGGCGCAGTGCTGCGCGGGTGCTCATGCGGTTTTACTTGCGATTACCAGGGGCCGACCACATGATAGCGATCCAGTCAATGGATTTCGGAGGAAGAATGGCACCGATCGTGGTGCGCGCAATCGTTCTCCTGGC
The DNA here is from genome assembly GCA_035633115.1 of Gemmatimonadaceae bacterium. NCBI lineage: Bacteria > Pseudomonadati > Gemmatimonadota > Gemmatimonadia > Gemmatimonadales > Gemmatimonadaceae > Gemmatimonadaceae bacterium. The sequence goes on from DASQFN010000011.1 coordinate 113,274, forward strand.
GGCGGCGCTTGTGTCGTCGCCTGCAAGGGCGCAGGTCATCGTAGAGACGGGAATCCTGTCCTCACCCAAGATCAAGGATCTGGGCGCCATCTTCGACAAAGCCTCCAGGGAGCCGACCGGAGCAAAGCCCAAGACAAAACCGGGCGCTTCGCCGGCGGCTGCACCGGCAAAGCCGCGAGTGCTGCCGGACTCTTTTTCAGGCGAGACGGAAGATCCAATGTCGATCCTCCACGTCAATGCTGATGTTCTAACGCGCTTTTCTGCAGCACTCGCCGCTGAGGCCGCGCGGCGCAGTCAGGGCGCTCCATTGACGCGATTGAAATACGATGAGGTCGGCGCCGCAGCAGGCGGGTTCACATCGCGACAGTATTTCGTGCTGAAAGCGAGGGTCAGACCGTTCTGCGAGGCGATCGCCGCAGGTAAGCCGCCGTCCAACAATCTCACGCTATCGTACATGCCAACAGAAGCAGCTGTGATAAGGCCGCGCTGTCCCGCACTTCTTCCTGCGCTCAAAGCGCTGTAGCTCGCTACGGCCGCCAGGCAGGCGAATGACCTCCGGCGGTCAATCGTGTCACGTTCGAGCCGTCAGCATTGCTGATGAGCAGACCTCCCTGCTTGGCGGAGAACACGAGCTTCGTCGCATCGCGTGACCAGACTGGTGAGTACCCATCCGCAATGCGAGTAACGCCGCTGCCGTCAGGTGCCATCAACGCAATTTCACCAGCATCCTTCTGCAAGTTCCAGAACTGGAATGCGATCCTGCTGCCGTTCGGGCTCCACGCAGGCGCGGCCGCGTAGTATTCGTTGCCCGTCAGCCGCGCGAACCCCGTTCCGTCGCGGTTCACTGCGCAAACGCCCATACCGTACCCGTGCAAACATTGGAAGGCGATGCGCTGGCCGTCTGGAGACCACGATGGCTCGAATACGTCGTGGACGAAGGGGAAAGACAGCTGCCTGAGCTCCGACCCGTCGAGCCTCATGAGGAATAGCCGGCCGGGAATGTCATGACGGACAAACGCGATCATATCGCCAGCCGGCGACCACGCCGGCTCGACTCCGAGGGCCCCGCCGGGCTGGGTCGTGATCTCTCGCGTCTCGGGCTTCATGATCTGAAGACCGCCGCTCGAGCAGCGGTAATACGTTTCCCAATCGGTCTCGCACCTGGTATCCGAGAACATGAATCTCGTCGCATCAGGCGACCAGGAAGGCGACCAGCCGTATCCCAGCTGCACCGCTCCCGACCCGTCTGCGTTGATCAGAGTCAGCCCGTTATCGACGTAGACGATTTGTCCGAGCGGGGAGGGAGTCGTTGCCGGTGGTTCGGTCGGAGGCGGTCCCGGTGGGGCGATCGGATACTTGTCATCAGGACCCGAAGGACTGTCTGTGCAGGCAGCAGCTCCAAGCGCGAGCGCAACACACAGTGCTGCTTCAAAAATTCTCTTCATGCGTCACCTCACAGTGAGCCGCAACGATGAGATTTCATACCGTGCCTGGAGAGACTTCTTCGCAGGCTCTCGGTTCTCCCCGATTCGAAGGACTATACTCGATACTGCCCTTAATCACGACCTCGTTGCCTCATCTCTTTTTTCCCACGTGCGGCCGGTGCGAGCATCACGGTCCACCTGCGCCATTTGCTTCTCGCCATAGCGCTGGCCCGACACTTTTTTCGCGCGCGAGTCGACTTCGACCTTGAAGCTAATGTGGACGCCGTTGCGCCTCGAGTCCAACAGATCAACAGGTTACGGACTCGGCTGGTTTCGTCCGCGGCGTAACTCTACGGTGCCGCGGAACCCATTCCTTTCATCACGGGCATCGAGCTCATCGGCAAGTGAAAAGGCCGAAGGCGAAGAAAAAAGAATGCGCCCATGGGAGTTTGCGAACCGTAGCCCGGTTCGAGAGACGCCGGAACAAAGTTCAGGGTTCCAGCGGCTCCAAGACCAATCGTCGCCCACCGAACACGTGCAACTTCCCGAATGTATCCGAGCTGCGCCGAGCCTACGTTGAACCTGGTCAACGACTGATCCTCGTCGAGCGCGAGATCCTCGCCCGTTTTCTGAACCAGCTCGGTTCGGCCAAAGAGAGTGTTCCTGGTATCGAGAATGATCTCGCTCTCCAGAAGGATGCTGTGCGTCGCGCGCGCGAGCGCGCCATGGCGATTCATTCCCCAGCTCAGCGTACTCGCGGCTTGGCCATCGGACCCGAGTTTGCGGCCGTGCAGGATCGAGGCGGTAATGCGATGCATGGACTCGTCCGGGTGCAGTGCCTCGGGCGACTTGAGGTAACCGAACCCGGCGGCAACACTCCAGTTAGCCGTTGGATTGAAGGTGACGCGTCCGGAATACGAATCGAGTTTTATGGGATCGAGATTCCAGCGGCTCTCATCCGGCTCTCTTCCGTTGAAAACGGAGGTCTCGAGCTGCCAGCGCTTTGTCAGCAGTCCAGCGGTGATCACGCCGAAGCTCACATGCGTCGCGTCTTGCCAGTGATGCCCAAGGGGAGCACTGGGATTGTCCATCGCTGAAGGTCGGTGCATGAATGCGACAGGGCCGAGCGCGGGCTCACCGGACGGCGCCGCGTAGATACTCCACGCAACGTCCTTGTTGAGCTCGCGTTGATACAACGCGCCGAGCTCCATGAAGAATTCATGGGGATGCTGGCGATCGTGAAGCGGTTCTCCCTTGTAGGTTTCACCGGTTTGGAGCAGCAGGGGATATCCACTGGCAGTCACGGTCGCAGGATCGAGACTCAGCATCGTTCTCGCCTGGAAATGGCCTCCTGCGATCCGGCGACTTGCCATGAGCATCATCCAGTTCAGTGATCCAAGCTGAGCATCACCGCGCCGGCCGCCTTGCTTATCGTATTGGCCGAATACGAATCCGTGGGCCATCACGTCCCACTGTCCGAGCTTTCTGTGGCGCGACGGAAGTGTTGTTGCGTCGGGAATCCAGGTCGTGCCGGACCCCATGCGATCCATCGGTATCCCGAGCGGACCGGACATCTTGTCGTGCGAGCCGGCGTCACTCATCGCCGCCGGCTTCAGCGTATCCGAGCGCATCGCTGGCAATGGTTTCTTTGCTGTCGTTGCCTTCGGTTTCGCTTTAGATGTCTTTGCAGGAGGTTTTTTTGCCGGAGCCTTTGGCTTCGGCTTGGCGGCAGAAGACTTTGTTGTGTCGCCCATTCCAGGCATGCCTGCGTGCTGGGCAGAAAGATTCGAGCTTGTACCTGCGACAACAGTGAGCACGGCCGCGAGAGCGGCCACATATCTAAATGGCATGTGAGTCGAAGTCGTTGGATTGAGCCGGCCGCGATGCTCGCGACGGCGATTGAGACCAGAGTGCTCCTGGTCTCGAGCTGATCGAGCTGAGGGCCTAAGCCTTCGGCGGAGGCGGCTCTAGATCAGGCGACTGACTCGACGGGAGAGATTCTTTGGGGTGCGCGATGCGATCAGGCTTCAGGTGGCCCCGGGTGTCGCTGTCTGGGATCGGCGTGGAGGTCGAGCTGGTGCACGATGTTGCGTGTTGGCAATCCTCGCTTCCAGTTCCGTTGCCACGCGTGTGGTGCGACTGAGAAGGCGAGTCGCTGTGGTGGTGACTCCCGCCATCCATGACGTCCTTTGCGTCCTGCGAAGCGACCTCATGCGGCATTGCAGCGCAGGCATTGCTCCAACCTGAAAAGGAGAATGTCAGCACCATGAGGCCGGTAATCATTGCACTGAGGCGTCGCATCACGAGGGGAAACCTGTGCAGTTTTGGTGCCCGGTGCGGTTGATCATTGCTGAGAGCGGCGTCGGAAGAGAGTCTGGGCCACGCCGGCGAACCGGGAGTGTGTCACGACGAGAAGGCCAATGATTCCCGCGATTGCGACGGCCGACAGCGCCAGCCGCGTCGAAGCAAGGCGAAGGACAATCCCGTGACCGGCAACGAGGGCGACAATCAGCACCGCGAACATCCAACGTGGAGTCGGGAGAGACTCAAGAGATCTGGACGTATGCGCCTGTCGATCCTGCAGATCGTCGTCACGAATGCCAGGCGCCGTGGCGAGGGCGAAGTGCAGGTCACCGACTCCCACCGAGCCGCTCTCTACGACCCTCACGCCCGATTCAGCCAGCAGCTCGGTCATGTCGCGAAGAGCGAGATGACCATGCCGATGGAAGCGGGCAAGCAGGCCCTTTCGCTGTCCGGCCGGTGTTGCAAAATCGACGGCTAGCACGCGTCCCCCGGGTTTGAGCACCCGGCGCATCTCGCGAGCGCATTGCTGGCGGACAGGCCCGGGGAGATGATGCAACATCAGCGTGCTCAGGACGACGTCGAACTGTGCGTCGGGAAAGGGAAGCGCTTCCACGATTCCTGTTTGAAACACCACGTCGATGCCGGCCTTCATCGCCTTTCGCCTCGCTTGGTCGATCATCTCCGGCGACGCGTCGATGCCGCGAACCGTGCCTGCCGCGCCGACGCGACGCTTGGCCACGATTGCCAGTGTGCCTGTGCCGCAGCCCACGTCGAGAACCGTCTCGCCCGGTTCCAGGCGCGCCAGATCGGCCAACCGCGCGCGGAATCCCGGCTCACGACCGAGCGTCAGGAGCCACGCAAGCAGATCGTAGTATCGGGCCTGTGAGTGCATGACCAGGCCCTTGGTGTGAGGCACTGTCCCATCATTCGTCGTCACGTCACAATCCCTCGGGCAGAAATTAATCGGCGTGGCAGCCTTTGACCTTATCGACAGACTAGTGCGAAGCAAGATGACCGCCTGCATCGTAGTATAGTTGCGAAGCTCTCGACGCGAAGGACATCGAGGCGTGAGCGTGCACTTATGGACAAACAGGCGAGGTGTGTTCGGTATCTCGGACCGTGACAGGAGAGAGCGGTGTCAAACAATCGCACGAAAGATCGGCGCATTCAGAAAACTCAGGGCCTTCTTCACGGTGCGCTCGCGTCGTTGATTCACGAGAAGTCGTACGATTGCAGTGAAGGAGATTCTGGCGCGGGCCAATGTCGGGCGGTCGACCTTCTACGTTCACTTTCGCGGCAAGGACGAGCTGCTCGAAAGCGCGATCCGCGAAATGCTTCGCACGGGCGAGGTGAGCTCCCCGATGGAATCGGCCGGCCCGGCGGACAGGATTCTTCGACTCAGCCTACTCCTGTTCGAACACATCGAACGGCAACGGCAGGCCAGCGATTCCTCACTGGACACGCAGGGGAAGGCAGTGGTTCACGAGCACCTCGAGCGGGTGTTGGCCGAGCTGGTCGCTGACTACCTGGAATGCGTTAGTCGGCGTCAAGGGAGCGTACACGACGTACCGGCCGATCTTCTCGCCCGGTATGTGGCATCGACCTTCATGCTCGTGTTGAACTGGTGGGTGGAGAGCAAGGATCCGTTCACCTCGAGAAAGGTGAACGACATGTTTAGAGCGCTGGTCTTTCGCTCAGTGACCGAATCCCTGGCGTAGTCGGGTAAAGCCTGGCTCCGACCTCCCAGTCATATCAGATGCGGCTCCCAAAAATTGACGAAAGACAAACTGCTTGCTTCACCTGGAGTTGGCACCTCTGTCTGCTCGGGCTACATTAACCGACTGTGATGCGATTCGGACGCTTCCCGCTTCTCAGGGCCCTCGCAGGCCTCGCGATTGCCATCGCCTCGCCCGGCGCCGCGCTGAGCCATGGGGTTGCGCACGACCATGACCAAAGGGGCGGAGCTGGCCATACGTCGTCGCATCACGTTGATGCCGCTGTATCCGCAGAGGAGCATGCGGCGGATCATGGTCATCTCCGAGTATCCGAAGCATTGCGGATTCGCGCGGATGTCTCCGATTTTATTCCGCTCATATCGGCTGTATTAGCTGGTGATCTGCTGGTCATCTCGCCGCAGCTCTCTCTGCCAGTCTCCGATCCCACGCTCCTCGGAGAACGCACTACCGGCCCACCGCCAAAACTTCGCGGCCCGCCAATAGACTGAGTCCTTGGCCGATGCTTCCTCGCATCGGCTGAGCGTGTTTCTGCGCGTCTGAACGACCGCCGTCGCGATCGATCGACCGCCCGAACGCACGTCCTCCTCTCCTCAGTCGTTCCATCCATTCCGCAGCGCGCCTCCATTGCGTCGCGGAGTGAATCAACAAAAGGCCAGAGCTTTGAAAACCAACACCGTACCCATTGTGGCGATGGCGGCATTATGCTGCTTCGCATTCCCTGAGATTTCGCGATCGCAATCGCTGGCCCGCCTGTCCCTCGACGAGGCGAAAGCGATGGCGCGGATTGCGAGTCCGGAGCTCAGAGCAGCGCGAGAGGCGCTCGAAGGCGCGCGTGGCCGCGAGCGGCAAGCTGGCGCGTTCGTCAATCCGGCCCTTGCCTACTCTACCGAGCGCACCTCAGGAGCCGGTCAAACGAACCGTCAACAGATCGTCGGACTTGAGCAGCAGATCGAGATCGGTGGTCAGAGAGGCGCTCGAAGAAACTCGGCCGCCCTGCGCACACGCGCCGCCGAGGCGAGGCTCGAGTCCGCTCGCACTCTCGTTGACTTCGATGTGGCGAGATCCTACGCGCTGGCGGTCGCCGCTGATCGGCGGGCGGCCCTGGCTCGTCAAGCGGCGGCAGCGTTTACCGAAGCTGGAAGAGTGAGCGAGCGCCGGTTGGCGGCAGGCGACATCTCCGTCTACGCGGATCGTCGTCTACGTCTCGAGGCGGCGCGTTATGCGGCTCTCGAGGGCGAGGCAAATCTGGTCCGTCGCTCGGCTCGGATCGCATTGTCGGCTCTCGTTTCCGCCTCCGCCGATTCGATCGGAGTCACCGCGGCCGTCCTCACGGACTCACTACCAATTGCGGTGTCACACCTCAACGTGGCGGCCATGCAAGCCGCGGCCCTCCGCAATCGTGCCGACTACAAGGCTGCATTGCTGGAGACCGAAGCGCTCGCTGCGGAGGCACGGCTCGCTTCGCGCGACCGCATTCCGACACCGGTGTTGTCTGGTGGATTCAAGACTGAGAACTCCGCGGGCATATCTGAATCGCTCAACGGCTTCGCCGGAGGCCTCTCGTTCCCGATCCCGCTTTGGGATCGTCGAAGGGGCGCTATTCAAGCAGCCGGGGCAGAGGTGCGTCGGGCCGCAGCCGAAAGAGAGTCTGTGAGAAGGCGAATTGCTCGCGAAGTAGTCGAAGCCTACGACGCGCTCGCGGCGATCGAGCAACAGCGAGCGACGCTCGCCCCTCAGCTCGGCCCGCAATCAGCCGCGGCACTTCGCTCCGCCCAGGTCGCTTATGACGAAGGCGACATAACGCTTATCGAATGGCTCGATGCTGTGCGTGCGTATCACGAGGCGGAGTCAGCGTACTCGAATCTCCTGGCGGAGTTTCTGATTCGCCGTGCAACGCTCGAGCGCGTGGTCTCGGCGCCGCTGACAGCGCTCCTCGCAATCCAACAGCAACTCAGCACAGCGCGTGACGGGCAGACTCTGGAATCGGAGAGGGACTGATGAACAGAGAAACAGCAGTCATGCACCGTCATATCGCTCGTCTATCGCAGCTTTTGATCGTAATCACCGTGTTCGCTTGCTCGAAGGCGGACGAGACCGATGCTGCAGCCGAGCCGGCCGGCGGAGCGATCACGTTGTGGACTGACAGCACCGAGCTATTCATGGAGCATCCCGCTCTCATTGTTGGATCCCCTGACAGGTTCGCGGTGCATCTCACGGACATCACGGACTTTGCCCCCCTTCGTTCCGGGCGAATCACGCTTCGCTTCAAGCCCCGCGATGGCAGCGCACCCGTCATTGTGACGCAGGACACTCCTCGGGCGCCGGGGATATATGGTCCAGCTCCCGACTTCAAACGTCCGGGAGTCTACGATCTGACCCTGCTGGTCGAGAGTCCTCAGGCCCGCGACAGTCTCACAGTGAGGGGGCTCAAAGTCTATGCAAAAGCCGACGAGGCCCCACGCGAAGTGGAGGGCGGAGAGACGGGGATAAGCTTCCTCAAGGAGCAGCAATGGAAGACGCCCGGGTTCAGAACTACCTTCGCAACGAGCGGCGACCTGTCCGCCTCGTTCGACGCGACGGGCGTGATCGAATCGGCTGCGGGCAAACAGGCTGAGGTGACAGCTCCTATCGCCGGCCTCGTCGATGCAGCGAGCGTCGCCCGCTCACCAACGCCTGGCCAGCGCGTCAGGCGAGGCGATGTCCTCGCATATATGACTCCTTCGCTCGGAGAAGGAGGCAGCGCGTACGCGGAAGCCCGCGCCGCGCTCAGGGAGGCCCAAGCCGAATACTCACGGGCGAAACGGCTTGTTGAAGCAGATGCAGCGCCGAGGCGGAGACTCAACGAAGCGGAGAACCGGCTTCAGGCAGCTCGTGAAGCTCTTGCTGGATTCGCGGGCGGAGGACTGATGTCGGGAGGCCGCATACCGATTCGCGCTCCGATCTCGGGGGAAGTCGTTCGCCGCAACATTGCCCTCGGCGGTCGCCTCGAGGCAGGCTCTCCGCTCTTTACGATAGTTGATCCGTCGATTGTGTCACTCAGGGTCAATGTTCCCGCGGCTCAGGCATCGCTGATCACGCCACGGTCTGGCGCAGGGTTCACCGTCGAGGGGGCCGAGCGCCGCTACGAGGCGGCCGCGGTACTCTCTGTTGGGAGTGTGATCGACCCGGCATCGCGAACACTTCCCGTGATTTATCAGATCCCGAATTCAGACGGATCGATCAAGGTGGGCCAGAACGCCCGCGTACAGATCCAAACGGGGCAACGCGTGAGCGGGGTGTTGATTCCGGTGTCGGCGGTGCTGGACGAGGACGGTCGTCCGATTGCTTACGTGCAGCCGGAAGGCGAAACCTTCGAAAAACGGGAGCTCAGATTCGGAGGCCGACAGGGAGATCGCGTGCTCGTCCTCGAGGGAATCAAGTCAGGTGAGCGAGTAGTAACAGGCGCTGCGTATCAGGTGAAACTCGCCTCACTTTCTACGAGCGTGCCCGCGCACGGTCACGAGCACTAGGAAATCACGATGCTGAACAAGCTGATTGCCTGGTCGCTCAAGAACCGCGTCATGGTGCTTGCAGCGGCGACGCTGGCACTCATTGCAGGCGGATGGACCGCCTACCGCATGCCGGTGGATGTATTCCCTGATCTCACCGCTCCGACGGTGACGATTTTGACAGAAGCCCCCGGCATGGCTCCCGAGGAAGTGGAGGCGCTCGTCTCCTTTCCGATCGAGACCGCCGTCAACGGAGCGACCGGGGTCCGACGCGTCAGGTCGTCCACCGCTCAGGGAATCTCCGTTGTGTGGGTGGAGTTCGACTGGGGCATGGAGATTTTCCGAGCCCGGCAGATAGTCTCGGAAAAACTTCAGACCGTCGCGAGTGCACTTCCAACGGGAGTAGCGGCGCCTCTTCTCGCGCCCGTTTCCAGCGTGATGGGAGAGATCATGATGATCGGTCTCTCGGGTCCTCAGTCGCCACAGGATATCCGCACGGTCGCCGACTGGACGATCCGGCGCCGGCTCCTTGCGGTGCCGGGCGTCGCCCAGGTTGTTCCGATCGGCGGAGAGGTCAGGCAATACCAGGTACTGCCTGAGCCTGCGCGAATGATGTCAGCCGGCGTGACGCTGGACGAGATTCTGCGCGCGGCCGAGGGATCGAATCAGAACGCTTCCGGCGGCGTGTACATGGCGCAGGGACAGGAGTACGTCATCCGGGGAATCGGCCGCGTTCAGAGCGCGGACGACATCGCGAAGACAGTAGTCGCGGTGAAGGGAGGTATCCCGGTTCTACTCGGCCAGGTCGCTGACGTACGGATCGGAGCGGCGTCCAAATACGGTGACGGCTCCGTCAACGCAAGGCCGGCGGTCGTGCTGGCGGTGCAGAAGCAGCCGGGAGCGAACACGCTCGAGCTCACGCGACGCATCGAGTCGGAGCTGAGCGGGATGGAGCGAACGCTTCCCAAAGGGATGAAGGTGCACTCGGACCTGTTCCGGCAGGCAGATTTTATTTCCGTTGCCATCGAGAATGTGATCGCCGCCCTGAGGGACGGCGCGGTTTTCGTGGTCATCATCCTTTTCCTTTTCCTCTGGAACCTGAGAGCGACGGCCATTTCAATCGTGGCGATTCCACTGTCGCTGATGGTGGCCATCTTCGCCATGAAGATGCTGGGTATCACTATCAACACGATGACCCTCGGAGGGATGGCGATCGCCATCGGCGCGCTCGTAGACGACGCGATCATCGACGTGGAAAACGTGTTCCGGCGGCTGAAGGAGAATCATCACCTTCCGCCGGGCGAGCGGCGGCCGGTGCTCACCGTGGTCTACGAAGCGTCGAGGGAGATTCAGGCTTCAATCCTCAACGCTACGCTCATCATCATTGTCGTCTTTCTTCCCCTCTTCTTCCTCGGCGGAGTCGAAGGGCGGCTGCTGCGGCCCCTCGGCTTCGCCTACGTCGTCTCCATTCTTGCATCGCTGTTCGTCGCCGTCACCGTCACTCCGGTGCTGTGCTCCTACCTGCTTCCGAACGCGAAAGCTGTTCGCGATGAGAGCGAAAGTCGCGTCGTCACGTGGCTCAAGCAGCATTATTCCGGAATTCTCGAAAAAGTATTGAGCCACCCCAAACGGGTGCTATGGGGAGCCGTCGGAGCGCTCGGTGTCACGCTCGCCGCACTTCCGTTCCTCGGTTCAGCGTTCCTGCCCGAGTTCAACGAAGGCGCGCTGACGGTGTCTGTCGTGACCGTGCCCGGCACGTCTCTCGAGGAGGCGAACGGAATCGGCAGACGCGTCGAGCAGATTCTTCTCGCGAACGAGTCAGTGGACAACACCGACCGGCGGCAGGGAAGGGCCGAGCTCGACGAACATGCTCAAGGGGTGAACGCTGCGGAGATCGATGTCACGCTGAAGGAAGAGATCGACAAGGAAAAATTGTTCGAGGACCTTCGAAACGAATTCTCCGTGCTGCCGGGAACGAACGTCACCATTGGCCAGCCGATCGGTCACCGTATCGACCATATGCTGTCAGGAACGAGGGCCAATATCGCGGTGAAGATTTTCGGCTCTGATCTCTACCGATTGAGGCTTGTTGGCGCGCAGGTGCGTGACGTGATGCAGGGTGTGGAGGGCGTGGCTGATCTGCAACTCGAGCAGCAGATGGACGTGCCGCAGCTTCGCATCCGGGCGGACAGGACTGCACTTGCGCAGTACGGGATGAGCGTCGGAAACCTGGCGGAGGCGATCGATGTGGCATTCAACGGCGAGGTCGTTTCTCAGGTTCTCGAGGAAGGGAAAACCTTCGATCTCGTCGTGCGTTTCCCGGAGGAGATGCGTTCCGGAGCCGAAGCAATCGGCAACGTGATGTTCGATACGCCTACGGGGCAGCGAGTGCCGCTGTCGCAGATGGCCAGAATTACCATCGACCGTGGACCGAACACCATCTCGCGTGAAAACGTGCAGCGAAAGATCGTGGTCCAGGCAAACGTAGCGGGGCGCGACCTCGGTAGTGTCGTCGCGGACATAAGGAGCGCGGTCGCCGAACGAGTCACGCTTCCCGCGGGGTACCACATCGAATACGGCGGCCAGTTCGAGGCGCAGGAGGAGTCTACCAGGACACTGTCTGCGCTCTCACTTCTCTCGCTTGCCGCAATCTTTCTCATCCTCTACGCCGAATTCCGCTCGACGCGAACCGCGGCGCTTGTCATGGCAAATCTTCCGCTTGCCCTGATCGGTGGCGTGGCGGCAGTCATGCTCACGGGTCGTGTGGTAAGTATCGCGTCTCTTGTTGGGTTCGTGACGCTGTTTGGGATCGCCACGCGGAACGGGATATTGCTGGTGTCCCACTACAGGCAGCTTCTTGCCGAAGGTGTCCCCTTCGGCGAGGCGGTGGTCAGAGGCTCGCTGGAGCGGCTCTCGCCGATCATGATGACGGCGCTTACGGCCGGCCTTGCACTGATTCCGCTTGCAATCGGCGGCGGAAAGCCGGGTAACGAGCTTCAGACTCCGATGGCAATCGTGATTCTGGGAGGATTGCTCTCGAGTGTAGTGCTGAACATGGTGGTGCTTCCCGCTCTTTACTGGCAGTTCGAATCGAAGACTTTCGTACCGCTTGAAACGGCGGCCACGCCATGAGCGGGGAGGAAGCGGGTCACGGTCACACGCACGGCATGGTCGATCCGTCGATCACGAGTAACGAGCGCGGCTTGTGGGCGATCAAGTGGAGTTTTGTTGGCCTGGCGGTCACGGCCGCAATACAGCTCGTAGTCGTATTTATCTCGAGCAGCGTCGCCCTGCTTGCCGATACAATTCATAACCTCGGCGATGCCGCCACCGCGATCCCGCTCGGCATAGCGTTTCTGTTCGCCAGGCGGCCTCCGACGCGGCGGTTCACTTACGGATACGGGCGGGTCGAGGACCTTGCCGGTCTGGCGATTGTCCTGACCATTCTCGCGAGCGCGGCGGTTGCGGCCTACCAGGCCATAGATCGTCTGATGCATCCACAACTTGTCACCCACCTGGGTTGGATCATGGGGGCGTCGATTATCGGATTTGCAGGAAATGAGCTCGTGGCGGTGTTTCGAATCCGCGTGGGCCGTGAGATCGGGAGCGCTGCACTTATCGCTGACGGATATCACGCCCGAACCGATGGCTGGACGAGCCTGGCGGTGCTTGTGGGAGCACTCGGTGTCTATTTCGGCTATCCCAAGGCGGACCCCATCATCGGGCTCCTCATCACGGTCGCTATTCTGTTCATCGTGTGGCAATCAGGGAAGACCATCCTCAGCCGCATGATTGACGGCGTGGATGCCGGCGTAATTGATCGGCTGGAACATGCCGCCGGCCACGTGCCGGGGGTTGCGCGGGTGAAAGACGCACGGGCGCGGTGGATCGGGCACCGGATGAGAGCCGAGGTCGCCGTAGCGGTCGATCCGAATCTCAGCGTGGCCGAGGGGCACCAGATAGCGAAACAGGTTGAGGAAAAGCTGCGGCTCGAGCTCGATTTTCTTCAGTCGGCGATCGTCCATGTTGATCCGATGACTGAATCCGGCGAGGCTTATCATCATACTCCGGCCGAGCGAGCGGAGCCAAACACCGACTCGGTGCGCGATCTTGGGGTACGTGAGCATGGTTCAGATAAGGAGCGCGAGCCTCGACACTCCCATGGTGACCATGGCCATTCGCACCAGTAGTGATCGTTCACATTATCATGTTGTCCGCAATGGTCCGTTCATACCGTTTGGGAAAATTCCGCCGCCTGAGACGCCCGCCCGGTCAGTGAGGTAAACGATCCGCAGCACCTGCTGCGGAGTACGACTGAACGCTATACCGTCTGCGTTCGACGGAACGATATTAGCGCGCCCGCCCATGGCGATTCCCTGATCGAGATCCGCCGGGCCGTCCAATGAGTCTCTCGCGTCTGAGATCGAATTAGCCGCGTTGCGTGCCTGGGTGCCCATCCGATACAGCGTCGATCGCGCCATGCCCATGTGATAGGCTTCTACCGCCAGAATTCCAGCCGCCGCATCGAGGTTGGCCTTGCTGGTCAGAAGAGGTACCGCGCCATGATACGCGGTGACACCCACGTCTTCCATCAGCATCCCGCCCAGGTAGAAGTTCATCTCGCTGGCGAAAGGATCGAAATTATCCCCAAGTCCCGCAGCTTTCGCCGCTCCGGCAAAACCACCTGCGATATCAATAGCTGGACGACTCACTGCCTGGCTGCCGAGCACGCGCCGGTAAAAACGCACATGTGCCAGTTCATTCTGGGCGACCTCTTCCATGAATTCCCGCAGGTCGCTGTTTTGCCAGGGAACCATTTTTCCCCCTGTAACCGCGCCCGGATTCCCACCGGCATCGGCGGCGTCCATTCCACGCTCGGTGGTTCCCCTGAGGTAGTACTCGGTTTCAAGAGACTCTAGATTGAGGGCGAAGTTGAAGATGTCGACATCCGTGATCCCGCTCGCGGGGCTTGCTGGCGTTGAGGCGCAGGACGGCACTGCAAGGCCTTCGAGACAAGGGGCGGATTCAGCCTGGCCAGAAGGTATTGATCAACGGAGCATCGGGAGGTGTCGGCACGTTTGCGGTGCAAATCGCCAAATCATTCGCAGCAGAGGTGACCGGGGTTTGCAGTACGAGGAACGTGGAAATGGTCCGATCAATCGGCGCAGACCCCGTCATTGATTACAGGCGTGAGAACTTCACCGAGGGCGAGCAGCGCTACGACCTGATTCTCGACAACGCCGGCAACCATTCTCTGTCGGCAATCAGGCGTGTCTTGCGCCCGAAGGGGAGATACGTTCAGGTCGGGGGGCCTGACAAAGGTCAATGGATCGGACCGATGGCTGCTCCGCTCAAAGCGGTTCTGTTCTCGCGCTTCGTGAGTCAGAAGTTCGTGATGTTCATCGCGAGAGGGAACAGAGACGACATGACTACTGTGAGCGATCTAATGGAGGCCGGAAAGGTGACTCCGGTCATCGACCGACGTTACGGTTTGAGTGAGGTCGCGGACGCTATCCGGTATCTGGAGGAAGGACACGCTCGAGGAAAGGTCGTCATAGTAGCTGAGCGCAACGATTAGTGCAGAGGCATTACTGCCGTGTTCCTTCGACCACAAAAACGCGAATAGTGTCGGGTCCTGTTGTCTTGTAATGGGCCAAATGGGTGCCCGCCAGCTTTCCGTCGTGCATCCAATACTTGATGTCGCTCCGTGCCTGAAGTCCCTTTCGAATGGGACTCTCGTTCCAGTCCGTTGCCGCGAGCACCGTGTCTCCGCTCATGCCCGTCCTTCGCATCGCGGCTCGCAGGCCGTTGGGGAAGGTGATTGTCCACGCTGTGGAATCGCGTGTGTCGAGCAAGTACTGTGACACGACAGTGTCTTTTCCTTCGGGCTTCATGATGACTGTCCATGTCCCAGCAATACTTGCGAGCGACATGGCTGGAGCGACGGCGGGTGCAATCGCAGTCGTGTCAGCAACCGGCGGTGCTTCCTTAGTGCTGCACGCAATGACGAGGACGGCACATCCGAACAAGGCGCTAATGCGCATCAGCATTCCTTTGAAATGGTAGGTCCGGCGGCACACGTGAGGCCGTGTAAACGCAGGGCAAACGTACCGGGACCTCGAAAACGCTGCAAGCCACAGCACCGAGCATGAGGCAACGCCAACGCTGGTCACGGCTGCGGGCGACCTTGACTTGATGGCCGTTTACTTTACGTTGCAGAGTACTTTATACAGACCACCCGGAGTCAGCGGTGAGGAACGACGATACCGCGTCCATGGAGAATGAGAATGAACACGTGTCGTGATTCCGCGGTCCCCGAATTCCCGCTCGAACGGGAAGTCTGACCATGCAACTCCACATCCGCAACATCTCCAAGACGTACCCGAACGGCGTGCAAGCGCTGAAGGAGGTAACTCTCACCATCCCGGCGGGAATGTACGGCCTGCTTGGGCCCAACGGCGCGGGCAAGTCCACGCTCATGCGCATCATCGCCACACTCCAGGAGCCGGACACCGGCACCATTCACCTGGGCGACATCGACGTCGTGCAGCAGAAGGACAAAGTGCGGCAAACGCTCGGCTACCTGCCCCAGGAGTTCGGCGTCTACCCAAAGGTGAGTGCGGAGGACCTGCTCGATCACTTCGCGCTGCTCAGGGGCATCGCCGAGCGCCGGGAGCGCAGGGAGGTCGTAGAGGCGCTCCTCCGGCAGACGAACTTGTGGGAGGTACGAAAGCAGAAGCTCGGCGGCTACTCGGGCGGCATGAAGCAGCGCTTCGGAGTCGCCATCGCCCTCATCGGCAATCCCAGGCTTCTCATCGTCGACGAGCCGACGGCCGGCCTCGACCCGTCCGAGCGCGTGCGATTCCTGAACCTGTTGAGCGCGCTGGGCGAGAACAGCGTCGTCCTCCTGTCCACGCACATTGTCGAGGACGTGAGTGAGCTGTGCACAAAGATGGCAATCATCGACGAAGGGGAGATTCTGCTCGAGGCCGAGCCGCTGCGCGCAGTCGACGACCTCATTGGCCGCATCTGGCGCCGCGTGGTCTCGAAAGAAGAGCTCTCTGAGGTGGAACGAGACCACGCGGTGATCTCCACCAAGCTCCTTTCCGGGCGCACCCTCGTGCACGTTTTCAACGACACGGCGCCGGGCCCCGGCTTCGTACCCGCCGAGCCCGACCTCAAGGATGTCTACTTCAGCACGATGGCGGGTCACATCGGCCGGCGCCGTGAGCAGCCGGAGCCGCAGGCAAAGTCATGAAGTTCCGGGAAATCTTTCGCTTCGAGTTCGCCTACCAGATACGCCGTCTCTCGACCTGGCTCTACTTCGCGGCCCTGCTCGCAGTTGCTATCCTCTTCGTAAGAGGAGCCTTTCTCGCTGACGCGCTTTACGCCGATTTCTTCCTGAACGCGCCCTTCGTCATCGCGAGCGTCACGGTGTTCGCCGGCCTGTTCTGGTTCGTGGTGGCCGCGGGCGTAGCCGGCGAGGTGGCGGCGCGGGACGTCGAGACGGGGATGCATCCCCTCACCTACACCGCCCCCGTCAGCAAGGCCGAGTATCTGGGGGGGGCGATTCCTCGCCGCCCTCGTTCTCAATGCGTTGATCCTGCTCGCCGTGCCGGTGGCCGTCATGCTCGCCGTCTACTCGCCGGGCATGGATGCCGAGGTCGTCGGTCCGTTCCGGCCGGCTGCCTACCTCACGGCCTACGGCTTCCTCGCGTTGCCGAACGCCTTCGTCGGTACGGCGATCCAGTTCGCATGGGCGGCACTGGGCCGCCGGGCCATCGCGAGCTACCTCGGCAGCGTGCTCCTCTTCTTCGTGGCCTACGGTGGGATGTTCGTCGTGGCGTTTGTCGTGGAGCGACAGGACCTGGCGATGCTGCTCGATGTCTTCGGCCACGTGTTCATGACGGACGATCTGATCCTGGGATGGACGCCGATCGAGAAGAACACGCGCCTGATCGAGCTGGAGGGCTCGCTTCTCCGGAGCCGCCTCCTGTGGTTCGGCATCGCCCTGGGGACGCTCGCGTTCACCCACTCCCGCTTTCGCTTTGTCCATCATACGCCGAGCCCCTGGTGGAGCCGCATCGCGCGTCGAGATGTGCGCGCCCCGACGCCCGCGGGCAGCGACATCGCGAGAAGCGCGATCGCCGTGCCGGAGGTCCGGCAGACGTTCGGCTTCGCCACCCGCGCGCGCCAGATGCTCCACATCGCTTGGGACTCGTTCTGCACGATCGCGAAGAGCCGGGGCGGGCTGGTCGTACTGGCCGCCATCGCTGCCGTCGTCGTCGTGGTCTTGCCCGAGAACATGAACAACATGGGCACTCCGCTGCTGCCCAGGACCGAGTATGTCTTGTCGTTTCTGACGGCTTCGCTGACCAATCCCATGACCCCCTGGGTGGTCATCCCCATGCTCATCGTCCTCTACGCAGGAGAACTGGTCTGGCGGGAACGCGAGGCCGGCCTGGGTGAGATTACCGACGCGGCGCCGGTGCCCGAATGGGTCCCATTCCTGGGCAAGTTCCTGGGGCTCGGTCTCGTCCTCGTCGTGTGGATGGCGCTCCTGACGATCGCCGGGATGCTCGTCCAGGTGCGCATGGGGTACGACAAGTTCGAGATCGGTCTGTACCTAAAGGTGCTTTTCGGGCTTCAGCTCCCCGAGTATCTCCTCTTCGCTCTGCTCGCACTGTTGGTGCAGGGGCTGGTCAATCAGAAGTACATCGGCCACCTGGTGGCACTCATTGTCTACGCGTTCATGCTCTTCGCCGCAAGGCTCGGGATCGGGCACAACCTGCTCGTCTACGGGTCGGCTCCGGACTGGTCGTATACGGATATGCGCGGCTTCGGCGCGTCCCTCGGGCCGTGGCTGTGGTTCATGTTCTACTGGGCCGCGTGGGCGCTGCTGCTCGCGGTCGTGGCGAGGCTGCTCTGGATGCGGGGGATGGAGGGAGGCATCGTTGTGCGACTCCAGCTGGCGCGCGGCCGCTTCACGCGTCCGACGGCCCGGTTGGCCGCGGCGGCCGTTGGGCTCGTGCTCACGCTGGGCGGTTTCATCTTCTACAACACGAACGTGATCAACGAGTACCGAAGCGCCTCCGACATCATGGAGCTGCGCGCCGAGTACGAACGGCGCTACGGGCGGTATGCTCGGATACCTCAACCGCGTCTGGCGGGGACCAGTCTGCACGTTGAGATCTACCCCCGTCGGCGAAAGGTCGATATTCGCGGCACGTATCGCCTCGTGAACCGCAGTGCTGTGCCGATCGACTCCATCCACCTGGCCACGGCTCGTGGTGTCGAGACTGGAGCGGTGAGCCTGGACCGGCCGGCCAGACGCGTGGCCGCGGATGACGTTCTCTCGCACCACATCTACGAGCTTGAGGCGCCGCTCCAGCCCGGCGACTCGCTACAGCTGAGCTTTACGGTGAGCGCCGAACCGCGGGGGTTCCGGAACGGCGGCGTCGACCCCTCCGTGGCGGCGAACAGCACCTTCTTCAGGAGCGATTGGCTGCCCGCCATCGGTTATCAGCCGAGTCGCGAGCTCCTTAGACCCGGCGAGCGGCGGGCGCACGGGCTCTCTCCGCGCCCCCTTTTCCCTCTTCTCGCCGGCGCGGAAGGTGGTCAGGACATCACCGGCGAAGCTCAGGATTTGACCGGAACCGACCGCATCGCCGTCGAAGCGATCGTGGGCACGGACGCGGATCAGGTCGCCGTCGCGCCGGGCGTGCTGCGCCGGACATGGACGGAAGGCGGGCGCCGCTACTTCCACTACGCGACCGAGGCTCCCATCGGGAACGAGCACCGCTTCTTCTCGGCCCGTTACGCAGTGCACGAAGAACAGTGGACGGACTCTTCGGCAGGCTCAGTGCGGGTCGTCCCGATTCAGGTCTATTATCACCCCGCGCACGTCGCGAACCTGGACCGCATACTCCGCAGCGTACGCGCCTCAATGGATTACTACACGCGCGAGTTCGGTCCGTACCCGTACGGCAACATCAGGCTCGTCGAGAATCCCGGTCGTGGAATCGGCGCGCACGCCGATGCGTCCACGATCGATTATACAGAGGGATTCTCCCGCTTCAATCCAGCGGATGATCCGCGGGGCCTCGATCTCCCGTTCGCGGTCATTGCGCACGAGATGGCGCACGAGTGGGGAGTCCCATACGCTTATGTCGAGGGAGCCCCGCTGCTATCCGAAAGCTTCGCGTGGTATGCCGCGATGGGGGTCGTGAAAGAAACCTACGGGCGCGAGCACCTGCAGCGGCTTCGGAGATTTTTCCGGCAGCCTACTCCCATCAAGCCTATACGCCAGTCGGTCCCGCTGCTTCGGGCCATGGATCCGTACGCGGCCTACCGCAAGGGTCCCTTCGCGCTGTTTGCCATGCGCGAGTACATGGGCGCCGAGCGGGTGAACCTGGCGTTCCGGCGCTTGATAGAGAAGCATCGTTCGGGAGCGCCTCCCCTGGCGACCTCCCTCGATCTCTACAGGGAACTGCAGGCGGTCACGCCGGACTCACTGCGGTACCTGCTGCACGACCTCTTCGCGGCGAACACCTTGTGGGAGCTCAAGACGGACCAGGCCACGGCGAAGCAGACCGCGGCAGGGACGTGGGAGGTGACGCTCCGCCTGAGGGCGCGCAAGCTGACAGTCGATCCCGCGGGCGTCGAGGCCGATGTGCTTATGAATGAATGGGTGCAGATCGGCGCGTTTGCCCCGGCGGCGCGGGGCGCGGACTTCGGCGAGACGCTGTACCTACAGATGCACCGCATCCGCTCTGGCGAGCAGACGATCACGGTGACGGTGCCACGTAAGCCGTCCGACGCCGGCATCGACCCCCTTCACCTGCTAATCGAGCTGGAGAGATTCGATAACGTCGAGGAGGTGAAGATCGAGAGCTGAGCGCATGACACGCGCATAGCGAGGACGTATCACTGTTGGATGCTGGTATCGTTTGCTATTCGGGTTCGAAGAATGCCAAAAGGGCGCCGAGCGCGATGGCGACGCCCAGTCCGACTGTTCGTCCGAAGCTGAACTGACGGGTTTTGACGTTGCTGACCGCAGTTACCGGAACCGCTGTCCGACTGTTCTGGACGACGGTCCCGCCGGTCCGGGTGCCGACGATACTGTCGCCCTCGAGACTCGGGTTTCTCACCACGATCCAGCCGACATTGTTCATCGTCAGCGCAATTTTACCGTTCCGCTGTTCCTGCACGACTTCGGGAACCGGCCGCTGATCGGATTGCCACGCCTGGCACGCGCCGGCGAGAAGGATAACAACAGCCCCAGCGGCGAATCGGCTGACACCTAGAACGAGAGGCATCGATGATTTTCCTTTAGCTGTGCAGAGATTACCGGGACGACGAGAGAGAAAGGTAAGTGACGTCCAAGTACGCAGATACCTCGCGGGGAAGATCGGCCAGTTGCGTTTGTAAAAGGTGTGTGATACAGTAGTGATATAAACTATGTCACAACTGAATCATAGTGCGTCTCGCAGTTGGCTGCTGCTTGTCCACCGGCTCCCGCCCAAGCCGGACTATCTCCGCGTCAAGGTGAGACGCCGGCTGGACCGCATTGGTGCAGTCGCGATCAAGAACTCCGTCTATGTCCTGCCGGACCGCATCGACACCGCCGAGGATTTCCAATGGCTCGCCCTCGAGATTCAGCGAGACGGAGGAGAGGCTCTCGTCTGCCGATCGGAGTTCATTGCCGGCATTTTTGACGAAGACATAATTGCGCGATTCAATGCCGAGCGTGACGAAGCATACCTTTCGATCCGAGAGTCGGCCGCGGCTGATCTCGACGAGTCGGATCTCGCGACAGTCTCGTCTGGCACAGATTGGCGCGAGACCGTCCGGAAGTCCTTTGCGCGCGCGCAACGGCGGCTCGACGAAATAGCTCGACTCGATTTCTTCGGCGCCGAAGGGCGGTCCCTAGCTGAAGCGGAGCTCAGACGATTTCACGATCTGCTTCAACGGAAGTCTTCGCAACAGCCTGATGCCCGCGGCGACAAGGCCGCGGAAAATCCGCAGCCAGATTCGGGAAGCGAGCCTCATCTCCCTGGAGCGACGTGGGTCACTCGCGCAGGGGTATTTGTCGACCGCATGGCAAGTGCCTGGCTCATTCGAAGGTTCATCGACCGCGAAGCGAGCTTCAAGTTCGTCAGCGTTGCGCGGTATCAGGGAGCTTCCGGCGAGCTTCGCTTCGACATGGTGCCCGGCGAGTACACGCATGATGGCGACATGTGCACGTTCGAGGCTCTGGTCGAACGGTTCAAGCTTCACGACCCCGGCCTTGTCGTGATTGCCGAGGTGGTGCACGACATCGATCTGAAGGACGACAAGTTCGCCCGCAGCGAGGCGCCGGGAATCGAGGCGGTGCTGACGGGGATCGTCAACGCGGTGACGGACGATGATGCGCGACTGTCCGCAGCCTTCCCAATCTTCGATGCGTTGTACGATCGCTTTCGAAAATCGGCGGGATGAAGCAGAGGCTCGCGTTTCTCTACTTTCTCCGACTGGGGGCGACGGGCTTTGGTGGCCCGATCGCATTGGTGGGCAGAATGCGTCGCGAGCTCGTTGAGGACCGTCGCTGGCTAAGTGACGAAGAATTCGGCAACGGCCTTGCCCTCTCGCAGCTCGCTCCGGGTCCGCTCGCAGCTCAGCTGGCGATGTACATCGGCTGGTTATGGGGCGGGATGCGAGGTGCGGCAGCAACCAGCGTCGCGTTCATCGCTCCGTCATTTCTGATCGTCATCGTCTTCGCTGCGCTGTACCGTCGCGCAGACGGAATCCCCTGGCTCGTCGCGATGTTCTCCGGAGTAGGTCCGGCTGTCATCGTGATCATCGGCCGGTCTGCCGTTCGGCTCTGGCGCACGACACTCGGGAGCGACTCCGTTCTCTGGCTCATTGCCGCCATCAATGCAGTGGCAACGGTGATTACGAGAGCGGAATCAGCCGCGCTTGTCGCGCTCTCGGGCGCGGCGATCATGCTGCTGCGCGGCGGGTCGTATCGTATGGAGGCTGCAACAGCGCGATCCGTTGTGGCGCCGTCGTTCGCGCTCTTGTCAGCAGCTGGTCTGCCCGCGTTCCCGTTGCTGGTCACGCTGTTCCTGTTTTTCGCGACTGCGGGCCTCGTTGTCTTCGGCAGTGGATTGGCAATCGTTCCTTTTCTTCACGGCGGAGTGGTAGAGCAGCATCATTGGCTTACCGAAGCGCAGTTCATGGATGCAGTGGCCCTCTCGTTTATCAGTCCCGGGCCGGTGGTGATGATGGTTGCATTCATCGGATTCATGGTGGCCGGGCTTGCGGGCGCCTCCGCTGCCGCTCTAGGAGTTTTCCTGCCGGCATTTGCGCTCGTGGTGATTTTCGCGCCGCAGTTCGCTCGCATAGTGCGTAACGCTCGACTTCGCTCGTTCGTCGCCGGAGTCACCGCCGCAGCAATCGGCGCATTGATGGGAGCGGTCATTGTTCTTTCCATCCGGACATTTCGCGATTGGCGCGCCGTACCCATCGCGGCGGCGGTGCTTGCCACGTTCATCAAGTGGCCGCGAATTCCGGAGCCGGCCGTACTAGCTGCAGCGGCCGCCGTCGGGCTCGCCTTCTGGCTGAACGCGTGACGGAGACGACGTGACGCTGATGCTGACCAAGAGTGAAGTTCAATCCCTGCTCGACATCGATGCGTGCATCGATGCAGTGGAGGAAGCTTTCCTGGCGCAAGCTCGAGGATACGCCCTCAAATCGGGGGTACTGGGGACGCACGTCGATGGCGGCGGATTTCACGTCAAGACGTCAGGACTCAGCTGTGGCCGCAGGTATTTCGCGGCGAAAATCAATGCGAATTTCCCGGGAAATCGTTTGCTGAACGGTCTTCCAACGATTCAGGGCGTTATCGCGCTTCATGACGCATCGAACGGAAGCCTGCTTGCGCTAATGGATTCCGTCGAGATCACGACGCTCCGTACCGCGGCTGCAACTGCCGTAGCCGCGAAACAGCTCGCACGAAACGACGCAGGCACAGTGACCGTGATCGGCTGTGGCGTACAGGGGCGAAGCCAGCTCGTTGCTCTGTCGCGGATTCGTTCTCTTGTCAGTGTGAAGGCTTACGATGTCGACAATCGCATCGCCCGCGAATATGCGGATGGGATGAGCCAGATCATTGGCTGCGCCGTCGAAGCAGTCGATGACTATCGGATTGCCGCGCGCGAGAGTGACATCATTGTCACCTGCACGCCCGCGCACGATCCAGTATTGAGCAGGTCCGATGTCAGAGAAGGGACGTTTATCGCCGCGGTTGGCGCCGACGGCGAGGACAAACAGGAGCTCGAGCCCGCGCTTCTGGCTTCGAGCAAAGTAGTTGTCGATGTAATGGAGCAATGCGCCACCATTGGAGATCTTCACCATGCACTCGACGCCGGACTGATGCGCCGTGAAGACGTGCACGCGGAGCTTGGCGACATTGTAAGTGGACGGCGGCCGGCACGTGAGAGCGCCGGCGAGGTGATCATCTTCGACAGTACGGGAACGGCGCTCGAGGATGTCGCGGCAGCTTCCCTCGTCTACGAGCGTGCCATTGAATTGGGAGCGGGTTCGCAGATCTCACTCACGAGCTGACGTTTCCTGTCGTATACCTCTCCATGCGATTGCTTGCAATCTCGTATTCAGGAACCCTTGCTGACCGGATGCACAATCCCCGTCGCAATAAAAGTCCTTGTAAGATCGAAAATCTCTCTTAGTTTGGGCACTCGCAAAAGACGTAGGCAACAACGGTGACGGTGGGTCGTCTTTATAGCAGACCCAGAGGATAGCTGATGCATCACCCGAAATTATTGCGGTCGATATGCGTTCGATCCGCGATGATCCCCGCAGCACTTTTTGGCGTAATCGTGTCCGGGTGCGCCGATGACCAACCCGCAGGCCCCAACGTCGGCCGCGAGCTCCCGCGTGCCACGCGGGTTTCTGAGGTCCCCTTTAACAGGTTCTTTATCGCGTGGTCGAGGAGCTACAGCTCCAGTCCGATCCAGACGCAGCTATTCGCACTAGACCCTCGACAAGACCGGCAATACGCCGATTGGTGGCCCGATCAAACCGTTCTATCCTTCGCGAGCGCTAACCCCGGCCGGCTGTATATCGTCGGTGATGAGCCGGACCAGTCCTGCATGGATCCCTCCGAATACGCGGGTATCTATCACTACTTCGTTACGACAGTCCGCCGCACGGATCCGACAGCACGGTTCTCTCCCGCCGGCTTTACAGAGCCGAACGAGCAATGTTGCCCGCCCGGAGACTTGCCGTGCCAGTCGAGGATGCACTCGATCGGTTACGCCGATCAGTTTTACAGAGCGTATGTGCAGCGCTATGGCGTGGCGCCAGTCGTTAACGAATGGCGGTTCCACGACTTCGGAATATCGTTCGCTGATGGAGATGTGAACGGCTGGTGGTCGAGGGTAGACAGCGAGGCAGCATGGTCCGTCGCCCACGGCGCGAACATGGTACTCGGCGCGTGGGGATTTATCAGGTGGGAGCAACCCACGTCGGCGTTTCAGGAATTCATGAAGCAGGCGATCGGTCGAGTCAGCAGCGACAAGAGAATCAATGGCGCCGTCTATTGGCACCGCGACCGCGAGTTGAATGCCGCTCACTATCTGGAGAACGCTGATGGGAGTCTAACGCCGGAAGGACAAACGCACGTCAACCCGCTGACGGACGTACCGACTGACGTAAAAGTCGTAGGGTCGGGGAACGGACAGGCAAAGCTTCGATGGAGCAACACGACCTCAGCCTGGGCGGCTGAGACGGAGTTCTGGGTGCAGGCGCCCGGGTCGAACTCCTTCGTCTATCACAAAACGGAGCCGGTCGCCGGTCCCGGCGCTACGCAAACTCCGCCCGTTGCCTTCAGCGTCGGCGACAGGGTAAAAGCGCGCGTCCGTTACTACAACGTCTACGGTCACGCCTCCTGGTCGTCCTTCAGTAACACTGTCCTGCTCGCATTTGCCGCGCCGAAAGCGGAGCAAAGGAAGGGAGTTGGGAAGCGTCCACTCTTCTGCTTCTTGCAGTTCTGTTAACAGCGGTTCGCCCGCAATCCCGTTCGCGCTCGGCTCATTCCGGCGGACCATGTGAAAGAGCTTTCTCTCAGGCCAGCTCGGCTGGCCCCTGCATTTCTCCTGCTCGCCTGCATCAACTGCGGAGGCGAGACAACCAAGGCCGCGGTGGCGACGACAGTCGCCGCGAACTCGTCGACCTCCCTCACCGGCGTTGCAGGCGGGGTCGTAACGCCGCCCCCCTCGGTTATCGTGAAAGACCAGAACGGGTCACCGATGGGTGGCGCGACAGTGAACTTCGCGGTCATCAGCGGCGGTGGATCAGTTTCCGGAGCGACAGTCACTACCGATTCTTCCGGAGTCGCGACCGTCGGCTCGTGGACGCTTGGCCCTGTAACAGGAGCGAACGTTCTCGAGGCAACTTCCGGATCACTCAATGCCGTTGCCTTTACGGCGACATCCACCCCGGGAGCTGCGGCTTCACTCGCCAGAAACACAGGCGACAGTCAGACTGCCCCAGTGGGAAGTGCAGTCCCAATTCCGCCGTCTGTTCTCGTAAAGGACGCTAACGGCAACCCGACGTCCGACGTGGCTGTAACCTTTGCGGTCGCGGATGGCGGCGGTTCGATCACCGGTGCGACTGCCGTGACAAATGCGGCGGGCGTGGCTACGGTGGGGAGCTGGACTCTTGGCCCGGCAACTGGAGCGAACGTTCTCAACGCAACTTCCGGAACCCTGAATGCCGTTGCCTTCACGGCGACAGCCACCGCCGGAGCTGCGGCTTCAATCACCAGGAATGCAGGCGACGATCAGACCGCCGCGGCAGGAAGTGCAGTCCCAATTCCGCCGTCTGTTCTCGTAAAGGACGCTAACGGTAACCCGAAGTCAGGCGTATCCGTAACCTTTGCGGTCGTGTCGGGTGGCGGGTCGATCACCGGTGCGGCAGCCGTAACCAATGCGGCGGGCGTGGCTGCCGTGGGCAGCTGGACCCTGGGCAATGTCGGCGCGAATTCGTTGTCTGCCGCGGTTACTGGTCTTCCACCGGTGACGTTCACTGCCAGAGCCATCTCCAACCAGTGCGGCGTCCGGACGACACACACGTTCGGGACCAGCACCAGCGGAACGCTTTCGCCGAACGACTGTCAGTTCCCCGACGGCAGCTTCGTCGACTTCTACACCACCAGCGTTCCGGAGGCTGGAGCGTATTTCTTCCGCCAGTCGGCAGCGTTCGACACGTACCTCCTCCTGGCGATGCCCGATGGAACGACTATCGGCGAGAACGACGATGAGGCCGAGACCGGGACTAACTCCGGCATCAAGGCGCTCCTGCCTGCGGGGAACTATCTGCTCGGTGCGGGCACATTCGACCCGGGCGTAACGGGCGACTACACGATCTCGTCGACGACTGCTCCGACCGACGTGGCCAACTGTGAGCTCGCCTTTGTTGTAAAGAACATTACGACGACGCAGAATATCGCCACGACCGATTGCAACCTCGCCGACGCGGGCGCGACACCAATCTATTCCGACCGCTATTTCATTTTTCTCACTGCCGGCACGTCGATCACGATCAACATGACGTCGACCACAATTGATCCGCTCCTTCAGCTCGTTCAACTGGACGGAGTGGTCGTGGCGCAGAACGACAACATAGATGCAACAACGAAGGATTCGCGGATCACGTTCACTGTCACGCAGACGAACTACTACGCGATCTTCGCCCGCTCCGTCCCCACGACGGCGGTGGGAGCATACACACTGACGATCCAATAGAGAGCGCCATGACCATTCGAATTGCTATCATCGGCGCAGCGGTGCTCGTTCTTTCGGCATCGTCGGCCACCGCACAGGGGAAGCCGCCGCAGCAGGTCGTGCTTTCAAAGGCTGTCATGAAATCGATGGTTGCCAGCAAGCCGAAATCAAAGATTCCGCTCACCGCCCGAGTCGGAATGGTCCGGCAGTCGCGCGTTCTGGCGACAAAGCCGGCTCAGGGAGCACCAACCTCGGTGCGAGAGATCAAGCCGGCATCGAAGAGATAACTGAAAACGGCGGCGGCTTCGCCTGCTGTTAGCTGTTAGCAGCACTAGCTCTTAGCTCGTTAGCGTTGACGGGCGCGTGGAACTGCTCATTCGCTTCGCGGAATGATGGGTCCCAGAACTCGGCTCCATCCATTTTTGCTGGATGGTCTTTCGGCGCAAACTCCTCGTGCTCGACAAGGCCCACGCGCTACTTGTCGACATCAACCGAGTCGTCCCTGCCATCCGCAGGGCTCACCATCAGCCGCTCAAGAGGCAGCTTCTCAAATCAGCATTGTCGACGAGCTCCAACCTTGCCGAAGGTCGAACAAAACACAGTGAGCGCGAGTTTCTTCGGTTTCTTCACATTGCCCTTGGCTCCGCAGGCGAGCTTCAATATCAGCTGAGGGCTGCCATCGACTGCAGCGCGATCCCGCAGGACGAAGGCCGCGATCTGAGCCACCGGGCCGAGGAGGTAGCGAAGATGATTCAGGGGCTAATCCGTCGGATCAGGGACGACCTGAATGACGAGGACCACCCGGACGCGGGTGGTAACTGCTAACCAGCTAAGAGCTAGTGTTGCTAACAGCTAACAGCGGCGAAGCCCCCGCCGTTCAAGCTTCTCTTGTTGCTAATAGCTAACAGCAGGCGAAGCCCCCGCCGTTCAAGCTTCTCTTGCTGCGCTTTGCGTCCGCAGGGATATTCGCAGCCGTGAAGCTGCTCCCGTCTTTTGCCGCGACGTTTTTCGCACTCGTTCCGGTTCTGGGCGCGAGTGGACAGAGTCCCGCGGCCGGTGATACGCTGCCCGCGGCCAGTGATACTCTGGCGGAGGCCGAACAGCTCAGAAACACCGGACAACTCGACTCGGCAGCGACGCTGCTGCAGACCTATTGGGCGAGCCACCGTGGCGACGCCAATGCCGCTCGCCTCTACGGCGAGACCCTTTACTGGCTAAAGCGATTCGGCGACGCGCGCGCGGTTTACGAGGTGGGCGTGAGCGCCAACCCGGACGACCTTGCTCTGTCGCTTTCCTATGGCCGGATGCTGATCGAAACGGGCCACGGAGCTCGAGCCCGTACGGTGCTGTCGCCTTTTCAGCGTAGCCCGGAGGGAATCGCTCCAAGCAGCACGTTACTCGGGACTCTCTCGTACTGGGAAGGCGACTTCACGACCGCTGCTCGCTTGTTCAGTGAAGCGCTGCGCGCCAATCCGGAGGAGCGGGACGCTGCCCGGCAGCTCGCTGAGATCCGTCTTGTGACTTCTCCGTGGCTTCGGCTCGCGGCTGACGGTCGCTTCGACGACCAACCCCTTCACAGGATTGCCGCCGACGCGCAAGTGGGATGGTACGTTACGGAGCTCGCTGCCCTTTCAGCTCGAGTACGCCCGATGCGCTTCCGGCTGGGTGATTCTTTGACGCGGACAGTTACGCAGGCGGAAGGTGAGGTTTCTGCTTACGTGCCGGCGGCACACCTCGAGATCTCACTCGCCGCCGGCGGTCTGAGCCGCTCCTATGATACGAGCTCTGATTGGACAGCGCGCGGAATGCTGGGACTCCGAATGCCCCGGCACATTGTCCTGCGTGCGCGCACCGAGCGAGCACCTTATCTGTATACGCAGGCAAGTCTCACGAAAGCGGTGATGACGCGTACCTTCAGTCTCAGCGTCGATTGGAACAATCCCGAGGGCTGGACGGCGCGCGCTCTGGCGCAGCGTCAGCTGTACCCCGACGCTAACGCGATTTCTTCAGTCTATGGGTGGGTGCTGGTCCCTTTGGTCCACCGGCCCGTGGCGGATATCCAGCTGGGCGTGAGCGCGTCCGCCCAGGATGCTGATGAGAACCGGTTCACACTGGCGAGGCCGGTGCAGCCTTACCCGCCCGGCGATTCACGTTTCAGCACGGCCGGGATATACGCGCCCTATTATACACCCTCGGGTCTGTCGTCTCAGTCCGTCATCGGTGCTGTCGCCCTCCATCCTTCGTCCGACATAACGTTCCGCGGCGGAGGCAGCTATGCGATTCGAGCATCCGACAGCGGTCCGTCGTTTGTTGTATCGCCGGCGACGGCAGTTCAGCCGCCAACCGTGCAGCGATCATTTCAATCGCGAACGTTTTCTGCGTGGAATGCGCGCGCTTCTATTGAAGCGGCACTGACGCCGCACGCGTCATTCATGGCCGGCGGGGAGTACGCGCGAACCATCTTCTATTCGGCAACGACCGCTGAAGCCGCGCTCATTTATCGCTTCCACGGCCGATCCCTACCCTGATCGATGCCTGTGATTGACACTGTTGCCGGCGCGTCGCTCCGTAGGCGAGAGTGAGTCTCCGGCGGGAAAAATCACGCTACGACCTCTGGCGCCACCGAAGTGCGGCGCCGGTTCGATTCTGGCAAAGGATTGTCTTGAGCGCGCTGACCGGCGTCGGCGTAGCGTCCCTGCTTCGGCTGGCGAACTGGTGGTTTCGCCCCGAACACGTAGGTGTCCCCCTGCTCTTTGGCGTCCTTTCTCTCGCATTCTGGTATGGAATTGTCCGCATAGCCCTCGGCTGGGTGAACTATTCGGCAATCGCGCGTCCCGGTCACAGACCGGCGCCGGCCGACATGAGCGTTGCGATTTTTACGACAAGCTCGCCAGGCGAGCCGCTGGAGATGTTCGAGCGTACGCTCGCCGCGTGCGCCGCGGTTCGCTATCCGCACACCACGTATCTGCTCGACGACACCCGCGACCCGCGTTTCGCCGAGCTTGCGGTGCGGTGCGGCGCGAAACCGCTCGAATTGGTTGGGCTTCCGGGCGCGAAGGCCGGAAAGATCAACCGGGCACTCGAATTGACCAGCGAGGACTTCATTCTGGTCCTTGACCCCGATCACGTGCCGTTTCCGGAATTTCTGGATCGGGTGCTTGGACACTTTGCCGACAACGCTGTGGGTTTCGTCCAGGTTCCGCAGGCCTACTACAATCAGAGGAGATCGTTCACCGCCCGGGGGGGTGCTGAGCAGACCTACATGTTTTATGGACCGGGGCAGATGGGACTGCACGGACACGGAGCGTGTGTCGCCATCGGCGCCAACTGCACTTTTCGGCGCGCGGCGCTAGAGTCCATTGGTGGCCACGGCGTGGGCCTGGCGGAGGACCTGATTACGGCGATCCGCCTCCACGCGAAGGGCTGGCGGAGTCTTTACGTGCCCGAAGTTGTGAGCAGGGGGCTCGTGCCCGAGGATCTTGGCTCGTTTTACAAGCAGCAGATCAAATGGGCGCGTGGAGTTTATGAAGTGGCGTTCAGCGAGTGGCCTCGTCTCTTTACTTCGCTCACGTGGCGCCAGCGGCTCTCGTACGTGACCATTGGAACCTATTACCTCTTCGGCGTGACGGCTTTGGTCTTTCTGCTTTTCCCGTATCTCTATTTATGGGCGGGAATAGAAGCGGCGCACATACGCTTTGTGGAATTCGTCACATATGGAACTCCGGTCGCGGTAATCGGGATAATGATTCATGGATTTGCTCAAGTCTGGCTCTGTCATCGCGCTGCGGAGCGGGGCCTGCATTGGCGCGGGCTCATCCTCAAGATGGGATGCTGGCCGATTTTTCTGGCCGGGACGCTCCTCGCCGTGACTCGCAGTGAGGTGCCGTACATTCCGACGGAGAAGCGAGCCGTCCGCGACAGATTTCTCCGTCTGGCGTGGCCGCAGCTCGCGATAATCACCGCCTTCGTGATTACGCTGGCGCGAGTCGTCTGGAGCCGGGCGCTGGAAACGAGCGAAGCTTCACTCGAGCTGACCACCGAGGCAGTGTGGGGCATGGTCGCATTTGCCACAATACCGGTAATCATGGCGATTGGAGTGCTCTATGCCGCATGGGAAGCCCGCAGTCCGGCGGCCGGCGCGCCGTGGGACGTGATTGACGTCGCCACGCTCGGCGGAGACGGTCGGTGAGGCGGCGGCACCGGCTGCTGCTGACCGCAACGCTTCTGCTGGCCGGCCTGGCCGGGGTGAGTCTCTTGACCGCGCTGGGCGCGGCAAGTGGTGGCCCAATTTCCAGTTTGCTGACGTCGGCGGCAACTGCTGGTGGATCGCTCGAGCACCGGGTGAGCCGGCTGTTTTCCGGCCCGGGCCGAGCCGCGAATCTTAGCTGGTTCGAGCCATACCGACGCAATCCGGATCGTTTGCGTAAACCCGACGTCGTTCTGCTCGGCGTTTATGACGGCTGGATTCCCCGCACGCTTGATGGCGTGGTGAAATTCGAACAACAGATCGGAACGACACTCCCGCTCATTCAACTCTATACGGCGTGGGGTGACAAACCCGACCAGCAGTTCCCGTCGAAGGTAGCGACGGCAATTTCGGACATGGGCTCAGTGCCTGTGATCACGTGGGAGCCGTGGCTTACGGATTTTGAGTCTGCACAGCATCCCACAATTGCGTTGCGCGAGGCAAGAGACCGTCACGGACTGGCTGCCGTGGCGCGCGGAGACTACGATTTTTACATCGACAAATGGGCGAGCGCAGCGGCAAAATTCGGACGGCCGATTCTGCTTCGCTTTGGCCACGAGATGAACGATCCGTATCGGTATCCCTGGGGACCGCAGAACAACACCAAAGAGGAATACATTGCGGCGTGGCGCCACGTTGTGGAGCGCTTTCGCCGCAACGGCGCGAATGGCGTCATCTGGGTATGGTCCCCTCACGTGGCTTACCAGTACTGGGAGACCTATTACCCGGGCAGCGAGTACGTCGACTGGGTGGCCACGGGCGTCCTCAACTATGGGCCGATCGCGCGGTGGTCAGAGTGGTGGACGTTCGACGAGATTGTCGGAGCGAAGTATCCGCCGCTCGCAGCCTTTGGCAAACCGATCATGGTTGCCGAGTTCGGCTCTTTGGCGTTCGGAGGTGACCGCGCCAGCTGGTACCTGAATGCGCTGACTGATTTTCGCCGCCGTTTTCCGGCCGTGCGGGGTCTTCTCTTTTTCAACGTCAAGTCTGATCAATCAGCAACCCAGCAAGCGGTTGACTGGACCTTTGCCGACGACACTCTGACTTTGCGAACAGTAGCTCGCGCGACTGCATCGTTGCTGCAAAGCGGGAGATAGCATCTCGCCGCCGCGATGTCAGAAGAAAAGGCCCCGTCAACGCGAGCATTGAAAGGGACTGACAACCTGTTAACGCCGCGGGCTTCGCCTGCTGTTAGCTGTTAGCAACACTAGCTCTTAGCTCGTTAGCGTTGACGGCGCGCGCAACTGCTGATTCGCTTCGCGGAACGATGCGCGCCAGAACACGGCGCCATCCACTATTGGTGGATGGTGTTTCGGCGAAAGCTCCTCGTGATCGACAAGCCCCGCGCGCGTGGTAACGGCTAACCAGCTGAGAGCTAGTGTTGCTAATAGCTAACAGCAGGCGAAGCCCCCGCCGTTCAAGCCCAAAAAAAAGCCCCACTCTCTCGAGCTGGGGCTAGTCGGGGCGACTGGATTTGAACCAGCGACCTCCTGCTCCCGAGCAGGCGTCCCCCATAACCAACCACGACAATCTGACGGACTTACGAGAGACAGCCTGGCATCGGCGCCGGACTTCCCGTTTATGAATGTCGGACTATGCCGTACCAAACGGACCCACAAACGGACCCACCACCGCAGTTATCACCGCAGTCAAACCCGAGCATTTTCAATGATATTTCCAATCCAACACAAAGCAAAAGCGGCGGTTGCGTCTTTTCATTTCTCCGGAGGTAGGCTCGCCGTGCAGTTCTTCAGCGCGTGAAAATTCGCGACACTGCGCAAGGCTCGGCCGACAGTTTGTCGAGAGTGTTCAGATCGACGAGAGTAGTGCGCTGATTCGCGATCGCGTTGATCGTCACGTAGCTAACGCGGGAACGCCGCTCGAGCTCACCCTGGCTCATCCCCTTTCGCTTCGAGGGAAAACCCAGCTTCCAGGTTGTGTTGCCAAGATCGAGCGCGAGCAGTAGCGTGTTCGCGGGACGGGTCGTCGTCGTAGGCATTGCTCCTCCCCAATGTGAGAGTTGTGATGGAGCCTCTATGGTGGCGGCCCGTTCTATTCGCCGCCACGCCTACATAGTCTCTGAAAGAAGCAACGCCAGTATCGTTCTGAATAAGGAAGGCACAGTATCATATAGACCAGCGCGAACCTCCCGAGGCCACACCATGATCGTTCCCGAACGCCGCGCCATCTGGATGTTCCTGGCATTACTGGTTGCGATCGCCGTCGCGAGCCCAGCCGCCGCCCAGGCCAATGGCTGGCGCACGATCACGTTCGAGACCACCGAGGTCACCGCCCCGGATGTCGCCGTCTCCCCCGACGGCCAATGGTTGATCTTCAGTATGCTTGGCAAGCTGTTCCGCCTTCCGGTCAAGGGCGGTGAAGCGGAGCAGCTCACCTTAGGACCATACTACGACATCGACCCGGCCATCTCCCCTGATGGCAAGCTCGTCGCGTTCCAGTCCGATCGCGACGGCAGCGCGGGCAACATCTTCCTGCTCGATGTGGCGAGCCGGGAAATCACTCAGTTGACCCATGAGGTCTGGGCTGATCGGCCGGCGTGGGCGCCCGATGGCAAGGCCGTGGTCTACTTGCGGCTCGAGCGGAAATCGTGGAATCCACTGGATACGATGTCACGGCCACCAGCGGTCGTGCGTCGGATTCGGTTGACTGGCGGCGAACCGGAAACACTCCGCGCGCTGGGCCCGGTGTGGTCAGTCTTCCACCTTCCGGATGGGCGCGTGGGCTGGGCGATCGTGCAGCGTGATTCCACCTCGCGTCGGATATCGAGCCGGATCGAGGTCAGGAGCACCGACGGCAAGGTGTCTACCCTGCGTCACTTCGACGGGAGGGCCGATCCGGTCGTCCCAAGTCCCAAAGCCGATGGGCTCTACGCCAGATATGTCAAATGGGACACACCACCGCAGGAGCCCTACCTGCTGTTCGCGCCGCTCCCGGAGGGCTCTGAGCGATACATCGCCCCGGTCTCCGGTAATTCCTTTTTTGGAGTTGCGGGCTTCGCGGTGGCCGCCGATAACGCGTCGCTCTACCTGGGTAACCTCGGCCACCTCTGGAAGGTCACGCTGCCGGGCGGGCGGAGCGAAGCCGTTCCCTTTCGCGCCCGGGTGACGTTGGCGATCCGTGAGCCCACCGCACCACCCAAGTGGATGCCGGTCGCGCCAGGGAACAGTGGGAAGTTCAGGACCATTCAGCAACCTCGGCTCTCGCCGGACGGCTCGCAGATCGTGTTCCGGGCGCTGGCCCGCCTCTGGCAACAGCCACTCAAGGGTGGCCAGGCCCGGCGGCTGGTCGAGGGTGACGGGACAGAGTCGGATCCCGCGTTCTCGCCAGACGGTCGTCGCGTCGGGTTTGTGAGCCGCGCAAAGGCAAAATGGGAAGTCAAGGTCCTGGACCTTCAGACCGGACAGATAGTCACAGTGGGTGCCCACGCCGACTGTGGATATGAGCAGCTGACCTGGAGTCTCCACGGCGAGCTGATCGCCGCCACGAGTTGCGACCATCAGATCCTCGCGATCGATCCCCGAACGGGTTCCGTGCGGGTGCTCGCGACAAGCAGCAATTGGGAGCCTTACCCCCAACTTTCTGCGGATGGCAAGACGCTCTACTTCCAAGCCGAGTTCCCGGGAAGCAAGCCCGGGTTCTACCGGTTGCAACTGGAAGCGGTGGCGAAACCAGAACCGCTGATGTCTGCGAAGGGAGACGGCACGAACATCTCAACGCGCGGGCAATGGGTGGCACACGCGGTCCCGAACCGGCTCGGCATTCGGCTGGCAAAGCTCGGGCGCGCGGGGTTCCCGCAGCCGGATGTGCGCGTGGTCAGCTCCGCGGAAGGGGACGAGTTCAGCTTCACGCCGGACGGTTCCTCATTGCTCTTTGTCGCCGGCGACACGCTGTGGCGTCAGCCGCTCACGGGCGGCACGCGCCGGGAGATCCCCATCCGGCTGGCGCTGCGGGCCCCGACGCCGCCACCGGTGCTCCTCCAGCGGGTTCGAGTGCTGGACTTTGCCGCGGGCGGGTTTGGCGCGGAAACTTCGCTCTTGATCGACGGCGGGCGCATCCGGTGGATCGGCCCGGCGCGAAGTCGCGAACTTCCCCGCGGTACAGTCACTGTGGATGCCGGCGGCCGCTTTGCCATCCCCGGCCTGTTCGACATGCACGGGCACGGCGGCGGGTGCGGAGGAGCCGCGCGCATTGCCTACGGCGTCACCTCAGTGCGGAACATGGGGGGCCGACTTGAACAACAAAACGCCCATGCGGATCGGAGCGATTTCACCGGCGATGCCATCCCACGCTGCTTCTACCCGGGAAGAATTTTTGAGGGTCCCCAAGGTTATAGTCGGAATGAGGACCAATTCTTCGTCAATCTTTTTGACGAGGGGGACACGCGGACTAATGTGCGACTCTGGAAGGCCCGAGGTGCCCAGTTCATCAAGCTCTATAACATGGTTCCGTGGCCGCTCCAGCGGGCGGCAGCCGACGAGGCTCGCCGCGTGGCGCTCCCGGTGGCGGCACACGGACTAACCATCGAGCAGGCGGTCAAGGGGGTGACGCTGGGATACGCCGGGCTCACGCATTGGTACGGCGGATTCTCCGACGATGCGCTCCAGATGTTCGGAGCGGCGGGGACGCGCTGGGAACCGACGTTGGGACAAGGGGCCGGCTTCGCAGTATCCTTTCGGCATGATCCCGAACGATTCCGTCGGGCCTCGCGGGGCAACCCACAGATGGGGGACAACGTATTGAGAGGAAGGTGGGCAGAGATTCTACGGACCATGCACGCGGCGTATCGTCGTGGCATCACCTTCCTGCCGGGGACCGACGCGGGACCCGAAGGGCTGGCACTCCAGTGGGAGTTGGAATTCTATGCCGAGGCCGGTATCCCGCCGGTCGACATATTGCGGTTCGCCACTCAGGCCGCCGCTCAGACCGTGGGCGCCGGCGACCACCTCGGCACACTGGAGGTCGGCAAGCTGGCTGACCTGATCCTACTCGATGCCAACCCGCTGCAGGACATCAAGAACACGCAGACGATCTGGCGGGTGATCAAGGGTGGGTGGGTGTTCGATCCGAAGGTGTTGCTGCCAAATCCGAACTGATCGCAAAACGGATGACAGGGGCCAGTACGACAGATCCCCACCACGCAAGTGTCGGTGAGGCTTGTAGTTCTAGAGTCGGGGCGACTGGATTTGAACCAGCGACCTCCTGCTCCCGAAGCAAAGGGCAATACACTAACCAACTACTACATTCTGCCGGACTCTAGAGGGAAACCGGGCGTCGGTGCCGGAGTTTCCCGACATCGATGCCGTACTCTGTAGAAAGAAACTCACCCCAAACTCACCCCGTGCAGGCAACGTGTTTCGTGCCATCGGATTGTCAGCGCACCGCGGCGTCAATCTTTCGCTGGTCGCCTCGGCTGATCGCCATACCATCGCCGACGGCGGCATGTTCCCGGGCACGGCCTCATCACCAGTTCTTGGTCAATGCAACGGGATTTTGCCGATAACCTGTCCGCCAATCCATCCGAGGGATGCGAGTGAGAAAACCGCCACCGTGACAATGACGGGGCGCATTACCCTCTCACTTCTTGCGAAGAGCGCCGCCAGGCCGAATGCCCAGATCCAGAAGAGGTCCGCGGTCCATCGAGCCCCGTAACCATCTCCCAGGGACCAGTAGCCCCAGCTGCCGTAGAGCGCAAAGATTACGATGACGACCGCAACCAGGAGCCGCGCCAGGGGTCGAATGCTTGTATTTCGCGGTGTCGAACTGGAAGCCAGCACGAGTCCGCCAACCGCCAGAATAATCAGCGGGTGCCAGAGAAGAGATCCCTTGTCTGGGCTGAAGAGAGAGAGACCGAGAGTCTGGAGGTTCGGGCTGAATCGGTACCCGGTGGCTGCATATCCATCGAAGTACCACTGGCCATAGAGCGTGTGCCAGATGGACATCTGAAACAGGGAGAGCGGAAGAAATCCAAGTAACGCACATAAAGAGGAAGTCACAATCGCTCGTATCCGCAACGCGCGGGTCGTCTGCTGCTCATCGGAAGCCCATTGCGACTGGAGAAGCAGAAAGAATGACGGAAGGAGGACGATCCCATCTATCACGCGTGCGCAAACCGTGAGCGACGCAAGAATTCCCCACAGCAGCGACCACGCCCACGCATGACGCGACCGGCGTGCGCGCCCAGCGCTCCAGAAGGAGAGACTGATTACGGCGAGAGTAATCGAGTGAACCATGCCCGGCGATTTCCACGTGTACGCAAAGGCGCTCGTTCCGAGCCATGCAGCTACCGTCCCGAGGACGGCCGCGCGCAGACTCGTCAGGCGACGAATGCTGTCATACGTGGCAAGAACGCCGAGCAGCGTCCACAGGTAAACACCGATCCATGCCATGCGGACGACGAGTGGTTCAAGGCCGTTATGTGCGCCATCGTCTCCGCGTTTGCCATCAACTCGGCCGGCTCCGACGATTTCGTGTCCCAGGGCCATGAATGGAAAGACCGCGGCACTCCACCCGATGGGATACCTGTTGATGAGTGTCGGTCGTCCATTGATCTCGATTATTGGAAATACGCTGCTGTTAACCGGCGCCCTTCCGGGGGTAAGCTGATTGGCCGGGTCGGAATCCCCGTCCTCCAGCCACGATTGAGCCCACGCGTAGTAGCCCGCGGGATCTGCACCGTTTGGCCGCGGCACGGCAACGGCGAGATTGAGCGCCTGGAGCGCTAGTATCACCGCCACCTGCGCGGCGGCGATGCCGGCCCACGGTGATTTCAAAAGATGACGCACCGCACCACGTCGTAGCGGTCTTTTTCCTGAATGTCGGCGAGATTTTCGCTGAGCGTGTTCGTGTGGATGATGTAGGGCGCCTCGAGGAAGCCGGCCGAACCAACCGCACCGTCGTAGATGCGCTTCCCGGCGAGCGCAGCTTCAGTGGCCTTGTCCTGTTCGAGCCCGTCGAGGTTTTTCAAGAACAGCAGCCATGATGTCTGCTCGGTGTAGTCGAGTTCAGTAGTGCAACCTGCTTCCTTCCGAAGGACGT
The DNA here is from genome assembly GCA_035633115.1 of Gemmatimonadaceae bacterium. NCBI lineage: Bacteria > Pseudomonadati > Gemmatimonadota > Gemmatimonadia > Gemmatimonadales > Gemmatimonadaceae > Gemmatimonadaceae bacterium. Next base: position 151,314 of record DASQFN010000011.1, read on the forward strand.
GGTCAATGTTTTTGAAGGCTTGTTGAAACATGGTTCCGTCGATTATCTCATGGTCCGATTGGGTGTCGCCTTGGCAGACGGACAGTCAAAGCAGCGCGCCACCACTCGCCTGAGAAACTGGCGTTGCCTGACGGGTGGGAAACTAACCACCAAACTCAGCCCAACGATTCACAGCAACAGCCCCCACAAATGCAAAGCATTGCAGGGGCTGCACTTGATAAGTCGGGGCGACTGGATTTGAACCAGCGACCTCCTGCTCCGGAGCAGGCCAATACATCAACCAACTAAAACCGCAGCACTGAAAAAGCAAAGTCAGAAAGCGTCGCCTGCTCCGCTATTCCGTATCCGGCATGACGACGTGGCGCGCGGGAGCGGTGCAGAATGCTATGGCGGCAGCCGACGTGCCCGTGGCCCATCCAATTGCTACGTAACGGTACGTATGCGAGCGCCCCCGTGACGAGGCTATTCTCCGGTCGCACCATTTAAAGGAGATTGCAATGAGCCCCATTCGTTCGCTGCTCGCCGCCCTGATGCTCGCTCCCGCAGCGCTGGTCGCGCAGGACGCGCCGCAGTTCGCGGCCGCGCGCCCGTCGATCACTGTGTCCGCTTTCGAGTACGGCACCGTTGCCGCTCAGATCGCCAGTGACAAAGGCACGCGCAAGCGTCTCGAGAAGATGGGAATTCGCGACGGCGCCAACTTCGCCGAGGCACTTGGCCTTGGCGCGACCGACTTGATCGTGGAAGAGCTGGTGAAGAGCGGCGCGTTCCGCGTCCTCGAGCGGAGGCAGCTCGACGCGATCCGCCAGGAGCAGTCGATCATGCCGGACTCCATCACAAGCGCTTCGCCAACACGGGTCGCGCGCGCCCGCTACATCGTATCCGGCTCGCTCACACGCCTTGGCTTCGAGGAAAAACATCTCGGGGGCATGGCCGGACGCCTTGCCTCGGCGGTGGTTCTCTACGGGCTGGGCGCGAAGAAGAACACTACCCAGGTGAATCTCACGGCGCGGATCATCGACGCCGAGACGGGTGAGATCGTCGCGAGTTTCACCGGCCAGGGGATCTCCACCAAAGGGTGGGGCCTTACCGTGTTCGGCATGGGTGGCTGGGGACTGGGCGGGGCGAAGATGGGTACACAGAACATTCGCGAATCAGCGATCGGCGAAGCGACGGCCAAGGCTGCGGCGAGCATCGCCGAGCGAATCGGACAGTTGAGAGCGACGCTGGGGGCCGGCACGTAAGCGGCCGGCGGCGGCTTCACCGCGCCGCTGCGGTGGAGTCCGAAGTGGCGCCGCGCTTTTCGCATTCGGCCTCTGAGCATTCAATGCGTAGGCGCGCAACGAGATTGGCGCGGCTCGCCTCGAGGACGAACGTACGCGAAAAAAAACTCAGGGGCAGCCAGAGCCGGCTAACCGGGCGAAACTTACCCCAGGCTTACTCCGGATTTTGCACAGCAAAAGGCCCCCACAACGCAGAGGATTTGCAGGGGCTGTACTTAGTAAGTCGGGGCGACTGGATTTGAACCAGCGACCTCCTGCTCCCGAAGCAGGTCAATACACTAACCAACTACTACATTCTGCCGGACTCTAGAGGGAAACCGGGCGTCGGTGCCGGAGTTTCCCGACATCAATGCCGCACTCTGCAGGAAGAAACACACCCCCAAACACACCCCCGAGGGGCGCCGCCACTGGCTTCTGAAGCAGCCATACATGTTTTGTCGCGTCTCCACTTGCTTGGTGGGCGTGGGACGGCATAGCGTGGCGACTGTTAGGCTGACCGCTTCTTGCGGCGTTCCGAATGATGCATTGGCAATGTTGTGGTGACAGGCTCGGCGGGCGGAGGCATCAGGTTGTTCGCTCCTGCAGCGATAACCAGCACGGGCCAAAGATATGCCCGCAGAAAAGCCGCGATTGCTTGCCCAGGTGAAGGCCGCATGCGGGCGCGGCACCGGAGCCCGCGTACAGAGCGGGCATACGTGGGATGGATCGTCCGCTATATCCGATATCACGGCAGGCGGCATCCCACCGAACTTGGGCGTGACCGAAATCATCGCGTTTCTGACCCATCTGGCCGCCGAGCGGAGCGTGTCGCGTTCGACGCAGATGCAGGCGTTGAGCGTTGCTGCTGTTGTATCGCGAGGTGCTCGCCACACCCGTAGGCGATCTGCGGTGTGTGTTGCGGTCCGCGTCACCGACGCGCCTTCCCGCCGTGCTGAGTCGTCGGGAAGTGTGTGCGGTGCTCGGTCAGCTGCACGGCACCACTCGACTGATTGCCCTGCTGCTGTATGGTGCGGGCCTGCGCTTGCTGGAGTGCCTGACGTTACGTGTGAAGGACCTCGACTTCGCGCGCGGAGAAATCCGTGTGCGACGCGGCAAGGGGGGAAAAGACCGCGTCACCATGCTGCCCGATATCGCCCGGCCAGCACTGGAGAAGCACCTGGTGCGCGTACGTGCGCTGCACACTCGCGACCTGGACGACGGGGCGGGGCGTGTCGGGTTGCCAACGGCGCTCGACCGTAAGGCGCCCGCTTGGGCCACGGACCTGGCGTGGCAGTGGGTGTTCCCCGCCTCGCGTCGTTATCGGGACGCCGCCAGTGGGCAGGAGCGTCGGCATCACGTGCATGAGACCGCGGTGCAGCGTGCAATGCAGCGCGCCGTTCGCGAGGCCGGGATCGCGAAGCGGGCCACGTGTCACACGCTGCGGCACTCCTTCGCGACTCACCTGCTGGAAGACGGGTACGATATTCGGACGCTGCAGGAACTGCTGGGACACACGGACGTCAGTACGACGATGATCTACACCCACGTGCTGAACCGCGGGGGGTTAGGCGTCCGGAGTCCGGCGGACAGGTTGGGCGGTGAATAGCAGATATTGCGACGAATCTTGTCGCGGTGGCAGAGTCAGGGCTAGTATCCTGTGCAGGTGAATAAAGAGTTAGACAACCTCCATCACGGAAACAAATCATGCGCGTTCCGCAATCAATCGGTGAAAAGGGAAGTCTAAAATGGGTTCAGAAAATGCTTGCTCAATCGCCAAACGCACTTGAGACAGCCGTGCGGACTGAACTCGCTATTAGCCCGAATTCGACAATCGATTGGACGTCACCGCGAGCTGATGATAGGCACGCGGAGTATCGCGACGCGGACTTCCTAGAGAAACTAGGACTCGAACGCTTCGCTGATGATTTGCGAGGTTTTTGGCCGACGCGTGGACCTCAATGGGATGCCTTAGGCCTGGCCTCTGACGGAAAGGTGATTCTTGTCGAGGCAAAGGCTCACGTGAACGAAATGACATCTTCCTGCGATGCCGGGGAGCGTTCTCGAGAAATAATCGATCAATCCCTTCAATTGGCCAAGGAGCATTACGGGGCAGAGGAGTCAGCCGATTGGGCAAGTGGGTATTACCAATACGCTAATCGACTCGCTCATCTCGATTTCCTTCGTCAGCGGGGTGTCGACGCCCATCTCGTATTCATCTACGTCCTTAATGATCGAGATATGAGAGGTCCCAGTTCGGCTGCCGGGTGGGCAGATGTCATTGATGACTGTTACACGAAATTAGGATTGAAAAACGACCACTCGATTGACGGCGTGCATTCGATTTTCATTGATGTCGCATAGGACGCCGGTTGTCTAAACACGCTTAAGCTGACGGGCGATTCATGGAATG